>CAXTTU010000029.1:0-17023 GCA_964247225.1 uncultured Sphingomonas sp.
GCCGCCCAGGCCTCGCCGGTGAACTCCTTGTCCATCCCCGCCATGACCTTCATCAACGTCGATTTGCCCGCGCCGTTGGGGCCGATGATCGCGATCTTGGCGGACGGGATGAACTGCAGGCTGATGTTGTTGAGAACGGGCTTGTTCGCGCCGGGAAAGGTCTTGCTCAGGCCCTTCATGACATAGGTGTATTGGACGGCCATGGCGGCACGCGCTCCGTGTTCAAGGTGGCGGGGTTGGGGCCGAGATAGCGGGCGACCCGCCGATTGGCAACGCGGGCGGGGGCGAGGTATGACGGACGGAGGAGGTGCGCGATGAAACGGTATGATGTGGAAGCGCGGCTCAGCGACGTGGTTGCGGCAGCACAGGGCGGTGGCGAGGTTGAAGTCGTGCGGGACGGTACGGTCGTGGCCAGAGTGTCGCCAACGAATCGTGCGGAGGTCCCGCGTCGTTGGGAGCCTGAGGACCTTGAAAAGCTGAAGCTGGTGCATGAAGCAGCCCGCCCACTCCACATCAGAGATGGTGCGTTATTGGTTCGCGAGGTGCGGGACGAGGGTCATTGATCCATGCGCGCTTACTTCGATGCAAGTGTGGTCGCCTCGTTGCTGTTGGGTGATCGTGATTGGGAGCGAAGCTATGAATGGATCACGCAAAACGTAGGCGAACCCGCGTACAGTGATTTTACCTAGGGTGAGTTCGTATCCGCGGTTGGTCGTCGCGTTCGGATAGGCGAACGTGATAGCGAGACGGGCATGCGCACGCTAGCAAGGGGGCGTGTCTACCTCCAGCAATGGACATACGTCTCGGTATTGTCCGCCGACGTAACGGCGGCAAGCGAGATGGTGACGGAATTTTACCTCGGCCTGCGCCTGCCCGATGCGATCCACCTCGCAATAGCGAAGAGGCTCGGCTTCATACTCATCACCTCCGACCGCAAACAAGGCCACGCGGCCGCCGCGCTTGCGATCGCCTACGTCGATCCAAACTACCCTCCGAAGGAGCCCGCATGAACACCGCCGCCCTGCCGATCGCCCTCGCCCTGCTACCCGCCGCCGCGCTCGCGCAAACCGCGCCAGTCGCGCCGACGACCCCCGCGATCACCCGTGCGCGCCCGACGCCGGTCGGCGTGCCCGTTGATCCGAAGGTGGCCGCGATCCGCGATCGGGCGCTGACCGACAACACCGCCTATGCGATCGTCAGGGGGCTCACCACCGAGATCGGCCCGCGCCCGGACGGGAGCGAGGCAGAAGCGCGCGCGCGACGCTGGGCGGTTACCCGCCTCCAGAGCCTAGGCTTCCGCAACGTCCGGATCGAGCCCTACACCCTGAACCACGTCTGGGTGCGCGGGGTCGAGACGGGAGAGATCGTCGCGCCGGTGCCGCAGCCGCTGCGCCTCACCGCGCTCGGCAATTCGGGCGCGACGCCGCCGGGGGGCGTCACGCTTCCCGTCGTATATTTCCCAACCTTCAACGACCTCCAGCTCGCGCCGGAGGGCAGCCTTCGCGGCAAGATTGCCTTCGTCTCGAACCAGATGCACGCCACCCAGGACGGGTCGAGTTATGGCGCGGCGGGGGTGGCGCGGTTCGTGGGGCCGAACATCGCGGCCAAGAAGGGCGCGGCGGCGATCGTGATCCGCTCGATCGGCACCGATCATGGCCGCGGACCGCACGCGGGCGGCACGAGCTTCGAACCGGGCGTGACCCCGATCCCCGCAGCCGCGCTGTCGGTCGCGGACGCGGAGACGCTGGAGCGGGTGATGGCGCTCGGGCAGCCGGTGACCTTGCACCTGACGCTGACGCCGCACGTCGTTCCTTCGCGCGAGTCAGGGAACGTCGTCGCGGAAGTACCGGGGACCGACCCGGCCGCAGGCGTGGTGCTGATCGGCGGGCATCTCGACAGCTGGGACCTCGGCACTGGTGCTATCGACGACGGCGCGGGGGTGGCGATCACCACCGCCGCGGCGAAGCTGCTGATGGACGCGGGTCCGCACCGGCGCACGATCCGCGTAGTGTGGTTCGGGGACGAGGAGACCGGCGGCTTCGGCGGCGCCGCCTATGCGAAGGCGCATGGGGCCGAGCGCCACGCCACCGCCGCCGAGAGCGACTTCGGCGCGGACCGGGTATGGCGTTTCCAGACCAACTTCGCGGAGGCAGCCAAGCCGATCGGCGACCGGCTGGCGGCGGCGCTCGCGCCGATGGGCGTGGTGCGCGGGCGCGACCCGGCGGGCGAAGGCACCGATGTCGAGCCGATCCTGAAGGCGGGGAGCGTCGCGGCGGTGGACCTCAACCAGGATGGGACGCGCTATTTCGATTACCATCACACGCCCGAGGACACGCTCGACCGCATCGACCCTGTGCAGCTGCGCCAGAACGTCGCTGCGTGGGCGACGATGCTCGCGATTGTCGCCGACGCGCCGGAGGATATCGGCCCGGTTCCCGCCCGTCCCTGATCAGGGTTGAATCCCCATTGACCCAGTGGAGGTTCCGGTACAGTTTGTGTCTTCGCGGCGGCTCATGAGGTTGATCGCGAGACAAAATCCTTGGGGGAGTGCCCGTATGAAGAAGTTTGCTGTCGCCATCGCCGCCGCTGGCCTGTTGTCGCTGGGCGCGTGCCACAACCGCACGCCGGAGGGCGCGAATGTGGAGAACCAGGGCGACATGATCGCCGACAATCTCAACAACGCCGCCGACAACATGTCGGACATGGCGGGCAACGCGTCCAATTCGATGTCGAAGGATGCGATGCAGAACGCGGCCGATAATCTGCACGAGGCGGCCTCGAACGTGACCGACGACGCGGCCGCGCAGGCGGACAATGTCGACTCGGCGGTGAAGGGGAAGAAGTAAGCGCGCCGGCGTCGCGATAGCGAGGCTATCGCGAGCGGTATCGGCGCGCTCGGCCAGCGCGGCTCAAAGCCGCGTCTGACGACGCGGGCTTCGCCCGCGGCGGGCCAGCTAGACTCTGCAAGGGGGCGTTTCCGGCAACGGGAGCGCCCCTTGTGGTTTGGGCACCTCCGCCCGGCACTCAATCGCGCGGCGAGCGTTCTCCCGCCATCAGAGAGGAAAGCCCGCCATGCCCGACACCGACAAGACCGACACCAGCAAGACCAGCGCCGAGAACCAGGCAAACGCCGAAGAGATCGAGCGGATCGACGCGACGGAGGAGTCGGCGCGCGGCAATGTCCATAGCGTGGCGGACGAACCGGTCGAACAGGGATCACCCCCGCCGATGCCGAACTGACGCGAGAACGGCGACAGGTTGGTCGGGGAGACAGGATTCGAACCTGCGACCCTCTGCTCCCAAAGCAGATGCGCTACCAGGCTGCGCCACTCCCCGAGGCCGTTGCGGACGCGAATAGCGTAGCTATTCACAACGCGCAACGTGCCCGGCCGACCTCGCATAGCGAGGATCGACGGCGCGGCTTTGCCGCGGCGTGGCTTGCGAGCGAGGGCACCCTTCTTCCCCGCCGCGCCGCGGGCAAAGCCCGCGTCGTCAGACGACGCTGACGCGCCGCTGGCCGGGCGCGCTGCGCGTCGCGAGTAGCTGCGCTACTTGCGTCCGCAGCGCGCGGTGGGCCCGGCAGGACTTGAACCCGCAACCTAGCCGTTATGAGCGGCCAGCTCTAACCAATTGAGCTACAGGCCCCCGCGCGCATCGCCCGGTAGCGCACTCGCCCCCGCCGCCGCAATCACCTCGTCGAGGCTCGCCGCGCGTACGCCCAGTCGCGCCAATTCCGCCAGCACCGCGTCCCACCATCGCCAGAACGCTATCACCTCGCCGGCGTCGCGGGCGTAGGGCGTGTGTCCCGGCACCAATGTCGGCGAATGGAAGGAGAAGTTGAGCACCCGCACCCCCTCCCCCACCGCAATGCGGGCCGCTTCCAGCGCATCGGCAAGCGGCATCCCCTCCGGCGTCAGCGATACCCGCGATACCAGCCCCGCCCGCGCGAACGCTCCCCGTAGCCGGGGCACCTTTCCCGCAAGCCCGTATAGCGACGCTCCCCGCTCCCGCGCGCGCCCGGTGAACACCGTCGTCAGCGGCAGCTCGATCAGCCCCGGCGCGAGGTGGAACGCGTGTGGTCTGATGCCGGTAAAATCCGGCCCACCCTCCCCCGCATAGCTGTATCGCGAGCGCATCGAGCTATCGAGGCGATAGCCGCGCTCGGCCAATAGCGCCGCCGTCGATGGGCCGATGCCATAGCGCCCCGCGCGATACGCGACCGGGCGCGTCCCGAAGGACCGCTTGATCGCCGTCGTCAGCACGTCGAGCTTCGCCGCTTCCAGCGAACGCGGCAGCGCGCCGGGAAAGCCGCGGTCGGGCGCGGGCAGGTCGGCGAAGGGCGGGTTGACCCAGGGGTGGAGCTGCGTTCCCACGCTCGCGCCCCCCATCGCAAGCGCCTCGCCAACCAGCGCCGCCGCGCGCGCGTCGGTCGCGACCGGGTGATCGACCATGTAAGTGATCGGTACCCCCGCGGCCTGGAGTCGCCGATGCGCCTCCGGCAGCGCCGCAATCGCGGTCACCGCGCGCGCGCGACGCGACAGCGGGGCGGACCAGTCGAACTCCTCCTCCGTGTCGACGAACAGCGTGAACCGCGTCCCGAACGCTTCCGGCCAGCGCACCAGCGCGTCGGGCGTCGGGGATGGCGGCACGTATCCCGGCAGCGGCGCGCGCGCAGGCATGTCAGCGGGAAGAGGCTCGCCCCATCTCGAACGGAACAACCGCGGGCAGCCGCAAAGTCAAGCGCTCCGCCTCGATCACCAGCACGCCGCCGAGTTCCGCGGCCAGGTTTTGCGCGAGCCGTAGTGCGAAGCCGGTGCCGAGCAACGGCGCGCCCGGCACCGCCGCCTCGCGCTCCGCGTCCAGCGACAACAGGCTGTCGGGCGTGACCGCGGCGAGTACGGCGGGGCGGTCGAACACCACCCGCACGCTTGCCTCCGAGTCGCGCATCGCCAACACCTGCAGCCGCTCGCCGCGCGCACAGCTCGACACCAGCGCGGAGAGGAGCCGGCCAAACAGGCGGTCCGCGGCGCGGTCGTCGACGTCGAGGATCAACGGCGGCACCGGCGCGAGCGCCACCGTTGCGCCGCGCAACGACGCGAGCGGCTCGAGATCGTGGACGACGCGGTCGAGCAACGGCGCGAGCGGGGTCGGCGCCGGGCGCAGCTCCAGCGCTTGCCCTTCGATCCGCGCGGCGGTGTCGAGGTCACCGATCGCGTCGACGAGGTCCGCCGCCGCGAGCCGAATCTCGCCCGCGCGGTCGCGATACACGGGGGGAACCGCGCCGAGCATCTCGCGCTCGATCAGCTCGGCGAAGCCCGAAATGGCGTTGGCGGGGGTGCGCAGCTCGTGGACCAGCGCGCGCACGCTGTCCGCGGCCGGGGAGCGCGGGCGCGCGCTCTCGTCCGCGCGGGGGCGGCGGGCGGTGCCGCGATAGCCGGTGAAGCGCCCGGTTGCCGGGTCGAACAGCGGCTCGCCGCTGATCCGCCACGATCCTGCCGCGGGTGACGCGCCACCGAGGAGCAGTCGCGCATCGCGGAACGCGGCCCGGCGGCGGAACGCGCCGGAGGCGACGCCATCTACGGTCGGCTCCGCGCCCTCGCGGTGGGCGAAGCCGGTACCTACCACTGCAGCACGCGGTACGCCGTCTACCCAGCGGATCACGCCCGCGGCGTCGGTTTCGTAGCGGAACGCGCTCGGAGCGGCGGGCGTCTCGGGCGCGGGCGGAACGGCGTCGCGGTCGCGGTTGAACGCTTCGATACGGGCGACGAGGTCGGAAATGCGGAAGCCGACCGGCTCGGCAACGGGCTCGTCCAATTGGCGGAGCGGCTCCGCGGCGGCGGGAGGCCCGGCCTCGGCGACCGGCTCTTCGATCACCGGCGGTATGACGGGCACGGCGGCGGCGGACCCGGCGGGCGCATCATAGCGAAGCACGAAATCGACCGGGCCGAACTGCTCCAGTCCCCGCACCGCCGCGCCCGGCAGGTCGCGCCGATGCCGCAGGACGGAGCGTTGCGCGGGCGTCAGCCGGGGCAGCAGCTTTTCCCAATCCCTTCCTTCCAGCTGCGCGGTCCGCAGCACGGGCGCGGCAACCGCCAGCTCGTCCTCGGCGAACAACGCGACCAGTTCAGGCCCGGGCGACGCGAAGGCAAGCGCGCGGGCGCTGGCGGCACGCACGCCGTCGGGCACGCGGCCCCGCAGCGAGCGGAGCCGGTCGAGCGCTTCCGGGGTCGCGGGCGCGCGACCGCGACCGATCAGATCGACAAGCTGGCGCCACGCCGACGCCGCCCCGAACGCGCTCGCCGTGTCGGCCGCCAGCACCGTCTTCAAGCTGTCGTCGAAGCGCACCCGCCAACCCCCGATCCGGTGCGAACCGCCGCGCCGTAAAGATTCCTTAACGCGGGCGAGTCGGCGGCGGAACTGTCCATTTCGGCACGCGTCAAAGTGGCACAATTGCGCAACCGCGACAGTTTCTTATAGCGAGGCAGAGACAAGCGCGGTCGCATCGGCGACCGCGCGGGAGGGGTGCGTGTCTATGTCGTTGGACCGGATCGACCGGCAAATCCTGGCGCTGCTTCAGGAAGACGGGCGCATGACCAATGTCGATCTCGCCGAGCGAGTCGGGCTAACCGCGCCGCCGTGCCTGCGCCGGGTCCGCGCGCTGGAGGAAGTGGGCGCGATCCGAGGCTATCATGCCGACCTCGACGCCGCGCGGCTCGGCTTTCCAATCACCGTGTTCGCGATGGTGTCGCTGCGCAGCCAGGCGGAGCACGACCTGTCCGCGTTCGAAGCGCATGTCGCGACCATCCCCGAGGTGCGCGAGTGTCACATGCTCAATGGCGAGATCGATTTCATCCTCAAGATCGTCGCGCCCGACCTCAACCGATTTCAGGTGCTGCTGACAACGCAGCTAACCCCCGCGCCGAACGTCGCGAGCGTCAAGACGTCGCTGACGATCCGGACCGCGAAGGCGCTGTCGGGGATACCGGTGGTGGAGTAAACGATGGCGGCGGGCGTGACCGCCCGCCGCCTCGTTCGCGATGGCCTTACGCCGTCGCGGGGTGGTCCAGCCACAGCGTCCAGAAGCCCGCGATGTCGGCGCGGGTGGGGCCGGTAACGGCGGCAAAGGCGGTCCGGGCACCGGCTTTGTCGCCCGACAGCGCGAGCGCGATGCCGAGATGCGTGTTCACCTCGTCCGCGCGCGCGCCGACGCCCTTGGACAGCGCGGTGCGATAGAGCGGGATCGCCGAGGCATAATCGCCCCTGCCCAGAAACGCGTCCGCGGTCTGATAGGCGAGCGCGCCGGTCGGAGCGGCATTCGCCTTTGCCGCAAGCGCCGTGAGCGAACCTTCGCTTGCGATGCCCTTGGTCGCCTCCGCATTGATCGCGGTCGCGTTGGCGCTGCTCGCGGGGACCTTGCCGGTGGCGCGCCCTTCCGCGATTACCGTCTTCGCCTCGTCGGGCAAGCCGGAGTCCGCGACCTTCTGCGCGTATTCCTCATAGCCATACTGGTCGAGCGCCTTGTTCTGGCGCATCAGCCGGAACATGTCGACCGTCTGCCCCTTGTCGAGCGTGGTCAGCGACTGCTTGCCTTCCAGGCCATAGATGTACAGCGCGTCGTGCCAGTTCTTCGAGGTCGGATAGGCGCTCAGCCAGCGCTTGAGCCAGTCCACCGCCTGCGGCTTGTTCTTAGTATTGACGGTCTGGGCCAGGGCGAACTTGTAATAGGATTCCGGCGCGGGCTTGCCGCCTGCTTCGGCGGTCTGGATTACCTTGCCGAGATCGGCGGTGCCGCCGGTGACGTCGCCCGCATCGATCTTGGTCTGCGCGATGATGAGCGGCAGCTGCGGCTCGGTGTAGCCAAGGTCCCTCGCCTGCTGGTAGTTGGTCAGCGCGGTACGGTAGTCGCGCTTCTGCCCCGCGAACTGACCGAGGAAGAAGTAGAGCTGCGCCTTCTCGGTCTGCGGCGTCTTGGGGTTGGCGACCAGCGATTGCAGCGCCGGCGCGAGCACCGACTGGTCGCCCTGCGGGTTCGCCTTGAGCTGGGTCTGGACCACCTGCACCCGCATATGCGCCGCGGCATATCGATCGTCGTCGGTCTTTGCCGCCGCTTCCGCCGCCGCCACCGTGGATTGCATCGCCGCTACGTCGGTGCCCTTCAGTGCGGTCTGCGCCGGGTTCGCCGCCTTGATGAAGTCGGGCGAATAGCTCGGGCCCGCCGCTTTCTCTTCCTTCTTGGCCAGGGCTGGGGTGGTCACGGCCAGCCCGCCCGCGCCGGCGAGCAGGGCCGCGGCCATCGCGAGCTTGGGAAACTGCGTCATCGCGAAACTCTCCTGTGTGTGCGGGCGCGGCCCGCTCGAATGGGTTAACGCATCTATACGCGCTGCCGCCCGCCGTTCAAGCCGAGGGGCGCTGAACCGGCATTGAACGGGCGGGCTGGCGCGGGTACCCGGCGCGCCGATGATTGTCGTGCTCTCCCCTGCCAAGACGCTGGACTACCGCACCCCGCACGCGCCCGTCGCCCCGACCGCGCCGCGTTTCAGGGATGAAGCGGCGATGCTGGCGGGCGCAGCAGGGCGGCTGGGGCCGAAGCGGCTAGGTGGGTTGATGGGGATCAGCCCCAAGCTTGCCCGGCTCAACATCGACCGGTTCCGTGGATTTGAGGCTGCGGAGGAGCGCCCTGCTTTGTTCGCCTATGCGGGCGACGTATATCGCGGGTTCGAGGCGCGCTCGCTCCCGCCCGAAGCGCTTGCGTTCGCGCAAGATCACTTGCGGCTGCTGTCGGGGCTGTACGGCCTGCTTCGCCCATGCGACGCGATCCGCCCGCACCGGCTGGAGATGGGCACGCGCTGGGCACCCCGTCGCAAGGCGCTGACCCATTGGTGGGGCACGCGCATTGCGGAGGCGCTGGCGGCGGACGTCGCGGAGGAAGGATCGGGCGTGGTGCTGAACTTGGCAAGCCAGGAATATTGGGCGGCGGTGGATGCGCATTTGCCGCAAGCTGTTCGAGTCATCGCAGCCGACTTTCGCCAGAACGGACCGGATGGGCCGAGGTTCGAGAGCTTCGCTGCCAAACGCGCCAGAGGCGCAATGGGACGCTGGGTTGTCGAGCACCGCGTAAGCGACGTGGACGCGCTGCCCGGGTTCGACAACGACGGATACACGTTTGCGGGTGTCGAGAGCGGTCTGTTGAGGTTCGTGCGCGGATGAAGGCTGTCGTGATCGGCGCATCGGGCGGCATCGGCGCCGCGCTCGCGGAAGCGCTCGCCGACGAAGGGCATGACGTCATCGGCCTCGCGCGCTCGTTCGCGGGCGAGCAGTATCTCGACGTCACCGACGAGGCGAGCATCGCCGCCGCTGCGAGCCGCGTGGGTGCGCCCGAGCTGGTGCTGGTCGCAACCGGCCTGCTCCATGAGGGCGAGCGCGGCCCGGAAAAGGCAATGCGCGAACTCGACGCGGAATGGATGGCCCGCCAGTACCTCGTCAACGCGATCGGCCCCGCGCTCGTCGCCAAGCACTTCCTCCCCGTCATGCCGCGCACCGGGCGGATGATGTTCGCGGTGCTCTCGGCCAAGGTCGGCAGCATCTCGGACAACAAGCTCGGCGGCTGGTACGGCTATCGCGCGAGCAAGGCGGCGTTGAACCAGCTTGTCCGCACGCTCAGCATCGAGGAGCGGCGGCGCAACGAGCGGAGCATCGTGGTCGCGTTTCACCCCGGCACGGTGGACACGGCGCTGTCCAAGCCGTTCCAGGCGGGCGTGCGCGCGGGCTCACTGTTTCCGCCCGGTCGCGCGGCGGTTCAGTTGCTCGACGTGATGGAGGCGCTGCGCCCCGCCGACAGTGGTAAGCTGTTCGCCTGGGACGGCACGGAGATCGCGCCCTGACGGGCTTGCGTCGCGCGGGGAACCGTCCGATGCTGCACCCCAGAGGCGCCGTAGGGGCGCCCGCATGGGGAGACGCAAATGCTGAAGCTGTTCATCGTCGCGGTCGCCGCGACCACGCTCGCCGCCGGCGCTGGCGCGCAAATGGCCGCGACCCACACCACGCTCGCCGCCAAGCCGGCCACCACCACCAAGACCACCGCGACGCACGCGACCACCACCAAGACCACCACCACCAAGCCCGCCGCCGTGACCACCTCCGGCAAGATGGCGACCACCACCACCAAGACGGGCAAGAAGATCACCTATGATTGCTCCAAGAAGGGCAACATGAACAAGACCGCCTGCAAGAAGTAAGCCTCTCCCCACCCCGCGCGTCCACGCGCGCGGGGTGGCCATCCCGGGTGCGCTCGGCTAGGGCTTTCGGCTTCTCCTTCCCCATCCGAAAGCCGTGTTGATTTGACCGACGAGACGCTGCTCGCCGACCCTTCGGACATCACCCCCGTCGACATCGTCGGGGAGATGAAGACCTCCTATCTCGACTATGCGATGAGCGTCATTGTCGCGCGCGCGCTGCCCGACGTGCGCGATGGCCTCAAGCCCGTCCACCGCCGCATCCTGTTCTCCGCGAGCGAGAGCGGCTTCACCTACAACAAGCCCTATCGCAAGTCCGCGCGCATCGTCGGCGACGTGATGGGTAAGTACCACCCGCACGGTGACAGCTCGATCTACGAGGCGCTGGTCCGCATGGCGCAGGACTGGTCGATGCGGCTGCCGCTGATCGACGGCCAGGGCAATTTCGGGTCTATGGACCCGGACAAGGCCGCGGCGATGCGCTACACCGAGTCCCGACTGGCGCGCCCGACCAACTTCCTCCTCGAGGACATCGACAAGGACACCGTCGATTTCCAGCCCAATTACGACGGCTCCGAACGCGAGCCCAGCGTGCTCCCGGCGCGCTTCCCCAACCTGCTCGTCAACGGCGCGGGCGGGATCGCGGTCGGCATGGCGACCAACATCCCGCCGCACAATCTGGGCGAGGTGATCGAAGCGTGCTTCGCCTATCTCGACAACGGGGCGATCACCACCGAGGAGCTGATGGCGTTTGTGCCCGGCCCGGATTTTCCGAGCGGCGGCATCATCCTCGGTCGCGCCGGCGCGCGCTCCGCCTATGAGACCGGGCGCGGGTCGATAATCGTGCGCTCGCGCTACGAGGTCGAGGAAACGCGCGGCGACCGCCGCCAGATCGTGCTGACCGAGATCCCGTACCAGCAGGGCAAGAATATCCTCGTCGAGCGCATCGCCGAGGCGGTAAAGGACAAGCGCGTCGAGGGCGTGAGCGAGGTCCGCGACCTCAGCAACCGCGAGGGCGTCCGCATCGTGATCGAGCTTCGCCGCGATGCGACGCCCGACGTGGTGCTCAACCAGCTGTGGCGGCACACGCCCGCGCAGGGGTCCTTCCCCGCCAACATGCTCGCGATCCGCGGCGGGCGGCCCGAGCTGCTCAACCTGCGCGACATCATCGCCGCGTTCGTCACCTTCCGCGAGGAGGTCATCACCCGCCGCGCCAAGTTCGAGCTCGCCAAGGCGCGTGACCGGGCGCACATCCTGCTCGGGCTCGTCATCGCGGTCACCAACCTCGACGAGGTGGTACGGATCATCCGCGGCTCTGCCAGCCCTGCCGAGGCGCGCGACAAGCTGATGGCGCGCGAATGGCCGATCGCGGAGATCAGGCCGTACATCGCGCTGGTCGAGGCCATCGAGCCGCAGGCGGAGGCGACCGTCTACCGACTGTCCGAAGCGCAGACGCGTGCCATATTGGAGCTGCGGCTCAATCGGCTGACCGCGCTCGGGCGCGAGGAGATCGGCGACGAACTGCGCGTGCTCGCCGCGTCCATCGCCGAGCTGCTCGCGATCCTGGCGGACCGGGTGAAGCTCTACGACGTCATGCGCGAGGAGCTGCGCGAAGTGCGCGAGCAGTTCGCCACCCCGCGCCGTACGGAGATAGCGCTCGCCGCCGAGGGCATCGACGACGAGGACCTGATCGAGCGCGAGGACATGGTCGTCACCGTCACGCTCGGCGGTTATATCAAGCGTACCAGCCTCGACACGTTCCGCGCGCAGAAGCGCGGCGGCAAGGGTCGCGCGGGGATGGCCACCAAGGACGAGGACGCGGTCACCAGCCTGTTCGTCACCTCGACGCACACGCCCGTGCTGTTCTTCTCGACCGCGGGCAAGGTATATCGGATGAAGGTGTGGCGCCTGCCCGAGGGCGGCGCGGCGACGCGCGGGCGGTCGATGAACAACCTGCTCCCGATGGGCCCCGGCGAGACGATCTCGGCCGTGCTGCCGCTGCCCGAGGATGAAGCGGAGTGGGGCAAGCTTCACGTCATGTTCGCGACGGCCAAGGGGCTGGTGCGGCGCAACTCGATGGACCAGTTCACCAATGTACCTTCCAACGGCAAGCTGGCGATGCGGTTCGAGGAGGAGGGTCTCGACCGGCTGATCGGCGTCGCCTTGCTCAGCGAGGAGGACGACGTGCTGCTCGCGACCCGCGCCGGTCGCGCGATCCGCTTCGCCGCCGACGACGTGCGCGAGTTTCAGAGCCGCACCTCGACCGGCGTGCGCGGGGTGAGCTTACGCGAAGATGACGAGGTGATCTCGCTATCGGTGCTCGGCCGCGTTCCCGCCAGCCAGGAAGAGCGCGAGGACTATCTTCGCTTCGCGCCATACAAGGAGCGCGACGGCGATCCCGAGATGCCGATGGAGCGGTTCGAGATGCTGCGCGGGCTCGAACAGTTCATCCTCACCGTCTGCGCGAACGGCTATGGCAAGCTGTCGAGCGCGTATGATTATCGCCGTACCGGGCGCGGTGGCCAGGGCATCACCAACATCGACAATGTCGCGCGCAACGGCCCGGTGGTGGCGAGCTTCCCCGTCACCAAGGCGCAGGAACTCATGCTCGTCACCGACCAGGCCAAGCTGATCCGGATGCCGCTCGCCTCGCTCCGCGTGATCGGGCGCAATTCGGCCGGGGTGCGGCTGTTCGACGTCGCGCCAGGCGAGCATGTCGTCTCCGCTGCGCGGATCGAGGAGAATGAGGAGGACGCCGAAGCCAATCTCGGCGACGGCCCGACCGAGCGAGAGATCGATACGGGCGCGGTCGTCGGTGAGGACTCGATCGCGGGACCGGAGGGCGGCGAATGAGCGACGAACTGACCGCGTACAAGGTGCTCACCGCCGACGAGATGGCGACGCTGGAGCGCGACGGGCGCTTCGACGGCGCGCCGGTCGACCTGGCCGATGGCTATGTTCACCTGTCCACCGCCGACCAGCTGACCGAAACGGTCGACAAGCATTTCGCCGAGCAAAGCGAACTCCACGTCGCGGCCGTCGACCTCGCGGCGCAAGGCGACCGCCTCCGCTGGGAGCCGTCGCGCGGCGGCCAGCTGTTCCCGCATCTATACGGCCCGCTGCTGCTGGAAACGGTGGTCGCTTACGGGCCGCTGGAGCGGGACGAGGCTGGGCGGGTCAAGCTGCCGGTAGCGGGGTGACCTGCCTCCGCCGCTCTAAACCGTTCGTGCTGAGGAGGGACTGAGCGAAGGCGAAGGCCCGTCTCGAAGCACTGGGGAGCGCGTCCCGACCTGTGCTTCGAGACGATGAGCAGGTGAAACATGCCGGGGGCATGTTTCACCTGCTCATTCGACAAGCTCAGCGGCTCCTCAGCACGAACGTGCTTGGTGTGATCTAGGCTCCATAAGAAAGGGCGGCGATCTCTCGACCGCCGCCCCTCGTCACCAGGCCGAGGCCGTCAAGTCACATGCCCGACGCCATGCTCCCGCCGTTTTGCAACATGGCGATGTGGCTCTGCACTACCGGCACGATCATCCCCGCCGTCATCTTCAGGTCGGGCGCGGTGCCGTTGGCGGCGTAGCTCTGCTGAAGCTGGAGCGCCATCTGGTGCGACTGCGCCTGCTGCTGCATATAAAGGCTGTCGCGCGCGGGGCCCTTTGCCGCCTTGAGCTGTGCGACCATGTCCGCCTGCATCGAATTGAGCTTGGGCGGCATCATCGCGACCTTGTCCTTGCGCGCGGCGGCCATGACCTCTTTGGTGCTGGTGGTGTGATCCTTGATCATCTGTTGCGCGAACATGCGGACCTTGGGGTCCTTGGTGCTCGACAGCACGGTACGGCTGGAGGTGATCTCGAACATGTCGCTCGCGCCCGCCTGCATAACGTAATCGGACGGCGACATGCTCGCCATCGTCGACGGGTCGGAAGCCATGCTCTGCCCGGAGGACATGGGTTGGCTCATCTGCGCGCTCGCAACGGCGGGCAGCGCGGCGGCGGCGAGCAACGCGATCATCATGGGTTTCATCTTGCTTCTCCTCGAATGGCAGGCGAGCCGATGCGTGACCCGCCTTGCAATATCGAGGGTGGAACGCCTGAGGAACGAAAAGGTCCCATGCCGTCGTTAGATCAACGACTTGTAGTGGAGTCAAATCCCGCCGCCCTTGGGCAGCATCTCCATATGGCCTTGCACCACCGGCACGATCTGCGCCGCCGCCGCCTTGAGCGGTTCCGACGTGCCGTGCGCCGCATAGCCCTGGTGCAGCGCGAGCGCCTGCTGGTGCGAGGCGGACTGCTCCTGCAGGTACAGCTTGTCGCGCGCGCGGCCCTTGACGAGCTGCAGCTTGTGGAGGTCGTCCGCTTGCAGCGCCGCCATCCTGGCATGTGGCGGATGCAGTCCCGCCCGCGCCGCCGCCGCCCTGATCTGGGCGGTGCTGCGCGCGTGGTCGCGGATCATGTGCTGCGCATAGGTGCGGACCGCGGGGTCGGTGCTGCTCCCCAGCATCAGCTGGCTCGACCGGCGCTCGTACAAGTCGCTCGCCTCTGCCTCTTTGACATAGTCGGCGGGGGACATCGTTTGCGCATGGGCGGCGATCGGCGAACAGGTCAGCGCGGTCGCGATAGTGATCCGGGCGAGAGGGGTCATGCGAGTGCTCCTGAAGTCCATCGGGTCGACAACGTCCGAGCGCGCGAGGAGAGCCATGGCGGAATATGGGCAGCCGAGTTGCAGCTTGTGGGTCGCCGCGGCTAATCGCCGAGCCATGGCTTACGACATCCAAGTGATCGGCGGCGGGCTCGCGGGCTCCGAAGCGGCGTGGCAGCTCGCTGAGGCGGGCTGGCGGGTGCGGGTGTCGGAGATGCGCGGCGGTGGAGATAGCACCGCGGCGCACCAGAGCGACGCGCTGGCCGAACTCGTCTGCTCCAACAGCTTCCGCTCGGACGACGCGGACTCGAACGCGGTCGGGCTGCTCCATCAGGAAATGCGCGCGCTCGGCTCGCTGATCCTCCGCGAGGGCGACCGGGCAAAGGTGCCGGCCGGGTCGGCGCTCGCGGTCGATCGCGACGGCTTCGCGGCGAACGTGACCGCTGCGCTCGTCGCGCACCCGAACGTGACGATTGTCCGCGAGCGGGTCGACGCGCTTCCGGGCGGCCCAGCGATCATCGCCACCGGCCCCCTCACCGCGCCCGCGCTGGCGAGCGCGATCGGGGAGGCGACGGGGGCGGATGCGCTCGCCTTTTTCGACGCGATCGCGCCCATCGTGTATCGCGAGTCGATCGACATGGATGTCGCCTGGTTCCAGTCGCGCTGGAACAAGGGCGATGGGCACGATTATATCAACTGCCCGATGACCAAGGAGCAATATGTCGCCTTCCACGCCGCGCTGATGGCGGGCGAGAAGACCAGCTTCAAGCAATGGGAGCGCGACACGCCCTATTTCGAGGGCTGCATGCCCGTCGAGGTGATGGCGGAGCGCGGGGTCGACACGCTCCGCTTCGGGCCGATGAAGGGCGTCGGGCTCGACGACCCGCGCACCGGGCGCTGGCCGTACGCGGTCGTGCAGCTTCGGCAGGACAACGCCTCGGGCACGCTGTGGAACATGGTCGGCTTCCAGACCAAGCTGACGCATGGCGAGCAGGTGCGGCTGTTCCGCACCATCCCGGGGCTGGAGCGCGCCGAGTTCGCGCGGCTGGGCGGGCTGCACCGCAACACGTTCATCCGCTCGCCGGTGCTGCTCGACGGGTCGTTGCGGCTGAAGGCGCGGCCGCACGTCCGGTTCGCGGGGCAGATCACCGGCTGCGAGGGTTATGTCGAGAGCGCCGCGATCGGGCTGCTCGCCGGGCGGTTCGCCGCGGCGGAGCTGGCAGGCGGCACACTCGCCCCGCCGCCGCCGGAAACGGCGCTCGGTGCGCTGCTCGGCCACATCACCGGCGCGGCGGACGCGGAGCTGTATCAGCCGATGAACGTCAACTTCGGGCTGTTCCCGCCCATCAGCGAGCGGGCGAAGAAGGCCGACCGCAAGCGGCTCTACACGGACCGCGCGCGGACGGCGTTGGCGGGGTGGATGGAAGGCGCGAGGGCGAAGGAGCTGGTCGGGGCCTAGTTCCTCAACCCTCGTCCTCCTTCGCCGCCTCCGCCGGAGCCGCCGCCTGTCGCTCCGGGCATTTCACCCGCCGCGCCGCCTTGCGCTTCACTGCCGTGGTCGCAAACTCGGGCGCGGTCAGCGTCCCCGACTTGTCAGAGTCGGCGGTGGCAAACTTCCCTTCCGCCTTGGCGGCCCATTCGTCGAACTGGAGTACCCCGTCACCGTTCTTGTCCAGCTTGGCGAACGCCTTGCGCCGCGCCTGCAGGTACTCGTCGCGCGTGATCTTGCCGTCGCGGTCCTTGTCATAGCGGTCGAAGCGTTTCTGTTCGCGCGTCTTCTCGCTCGCCTCGGGCACCGTGTCGGGCAGCGGATCGCTGGCCTGCGCGGCGGGCGCGACCGCGGCGGACAGGGCGGGGAGCACCGCGTCGCTATGCGCGCGCTTGCCCATGAATAGCAGCACCGCGCCGACCATCAGCAACGCGGCCACGCCGCCGACCAGAAATCGCCACATCGCCCCTGCCCCTTGTTCCCCGGGCCGGACGCTACCGATCCGCGCGCGCTTGTCTAGCGTCCGGTTAGCCGATGCCACGCGATCCGCGCCACGCGCGACCGCGCGCCGGGCGGTGTGGGCGCGAGGCCCAGCCGGGCAAGGTGCGCCAGCGCGCCCAAGGCCCTGCCCTCCCGGCTCCAGCGCGCGCCGGTCGCCTCAGCC
>CAXTTU010000030.1:0-17017 GCA_964247225.1 uncultured Sphingomonas sp.
GCGCTGTTCGCGGCCAAGGCGGGCGGGCGTGACCGCGCGCGCGCAGCCCAGCTCGGCGCGCAGGCGGCCTGAATAACCTGGATCACCACGTTCCTACCCCGTTAACGCCCGTTCTTGACCCCCATTGCGCGCCTGCGCCATAGGCATGCAGATGGACTCCGCCGCTGCCCCGCCCTCGTTCGAGGACGCGCTCAAGGAACTCGAGCGAATCGTCGGACGCCTGGAGAGCGGCGACGCGACCTTGCAGGAGTCGATCGATCTGTTCGAGCGCGGCCAGCTGCTCCGCCGCGCCTGCGCCGAGCGGCTCGACGCGGCGCAGGCGCGGATCGAGGCGATCCGGGTCGATGGCGAGGGCCGCGCGGCCGGCGTGCAACCCTTCGCTGCGGCATGAGCACGATGCTGGTCTCGCCCGACCTATCGCTCGACGCCGCGATGGCGCATTGCTCGGCGGAGGTCGACCGGCTGTTCGACCATTTCCTCGCCATTCCCGACGACCCGCGCGCGGACCTGTACCGCGCGATGCGCCACGCTGCGATCGGCGGCGGCAAGCGGCTGCGCCCGCTGCTGCTGATGAGCACCGCGCGGATGTTCGCGGTCGACGAGCGGTGCGCGGCGCGCGCGGCGGTCGCGCTCGAGTCGATCCACGTCTACTCGCTGATCCACGACGACCTGCCCGCGATGGACAATGACGACCTTCGCCGCGGCAAGCCCACGGTTCACAAGGCGTATGACGAAGCGACCGCGATTTTGGCGGGCGATTGCCTCCACGCGCTTGCGTTCGAGATCCTCGCCGATCCCGCGACGCACCCGGACCCGTTCGTCCGCGCCGAACTGGTGTTCGACCTCGCGCGCGCGGCTGGCCCGTCGGGCATGGCGGGCGGGCAGGCGATGGACCTGGAGGCGGAACGCTCGACATTTGACCTGCCGACCGTCACTCGGCTGCAGGCGATGAAGACGGGCGCGCTGATCGCCGCGGCGGTCGAGGCGGGCGCGATCCTCGGGCGCGTGCCGCCGGAAGGTCGCACGCACCTGCGCGGTTATGCGCGCGACCTGGGGCTCGCGTTCCAGATCGCGGACGACCTGCTCGATGCGGAAGGTGACGAGGCGGCGGTCGGCAAGGCGCTCCGCAAGGACGTTGGCGCGGGCAAGGAGACGTTCCTGTCCCTCCTCGGCCCCGACCGCGCGCGCGCGCAGTCGCGGATGCTGGTCGAGCAGGCGGTCGAGCATCTGCGCGGCTATGGCGCGGAAGCGGACGTGCTGCGCGAAGTGGCGCGCTTCACGCTGGCGCGCGACCGGTGACACGCATCGGCGTCTATCCCGGCACCTTTGACCCGATCACGCTCGGCCACCTGTCGATCATCCGCCGCGGCGCGAAGCTGGTCGACCGGCTGATCATCGGCGTTACCACCAATCCGTCCAAGTCGCCGCTGTTCAGCCTGGACGAGCGGATCGCCACCGTCATGCGCGAGGTCGAGCGCTTTTCCGCCGATATCCGCGTTGTCGCGTACAATTCGCTGCTGATGGATTTCGCCGATCGCGAGGGCGCGTCGGTGATCGTGCGCGGGCTGCGCGCGCTAACCGATTTCGAATATGAGTATCAGATGGCAGGGATGAACCAGCAACTCAACGACCGGGTCGAGACCGTCTTCCTGATGGCGGACGCGGCGTTGCAGCCGATCGCCTCGACTTTGGTCAAGGAGATCGCGCGGTTCGGCGGCGACATATCCCGGTTCGTCTCCCCCGGCGTCCGCGACGAGGTCGCTGCCAAGCTGACACCGCGCGCATGACCGTTCAGTTTGCCGCAAGCGACCGCCGCGTCTAAATCGCGCCACCTTTCCAGAGCAGATACCAGCCCATGAAGTTCTCCCTCGCGTTGCTGGGCCTCGTCGCCCTCGCCTCTCCAGCGCTCGCCCAAACCGCGCCCGCCACGGCCCCTGCGGTCCCGCAACCCGCCTATGGCGACCTCAGCAACGAATGGGTGCTTGACCTTTCCACCGGCGGGCGGGTGCTGATCATGCTCCGCCCCGACATGGCGCCGCAGATGGTCGCGCGCGTAAAGACCCTGACTCGCCAGCATTTCTATGACGGTCTCGCGTTCCATCGCGTGATCGAGGGGTTCATGGCGCAGGGCGGCGACCCCAAGGGCGACGGCACCGGCGGCTCGACGCTCCCCAACCTGCCCGCTGAGTTCAACCAGCTCCCGCATGTGCGCGGCGCGGTGGCGGCGGCGCGCGCGGAGGACAAGAACAGCGCCAACAGCCAGTTCTTCATCGTCTTCCAGCCGACGCTGAAACTCGACCGCAAATACACGGTGTTCGGGCGCGTGATCGACGGCATGTCCTATGTCGACACGATCGAGCGCGGCGAGCCACCCGCCAATCCGTCGCGGATCGTCCACGCGTACATCGCCAGCGATAACCCGCCACCCTATACGCCTGCGCCTCCGGTGGTCGCGCCGACGTTGAAGCCGGGGGCTGCGACGGTCAGCCCGACGCCTGCGGCGGTAAAACCGGCGGTCGCAAAGGCGCGTCGGCGCTGAGCCTCGACTCTCAAAACCGTTCGTGCTGAGCTTGTCGAAGCACGGGCCAAGCGCACCACGGTTGCCTGCCCCCTTCGACGCCGCCTGCGGCGTCGCTCAGGACAGGCTTCGACAAGCTCAGGACGAACGGAGACAAGGTTGAACGTCGACTTGTTCGACTTCGCGCTCCCTCCCGAGCGCATCGCGTTGCGCCCCGCCGTCCCGCGCGATGCCGCCCGAATGCTGGTGCTCGACGGCGCGGACACGCGTGACCTCCACGTCGGCGATCTCCCGAGCCAACTCCGCCCCGGCGACTTGCTCGTGTTCAACGATACCCGCGTCATCCCCGCTCAGCTTGAAGGCAGACGTGGCGACGCCCGCATCGGCGCGACGCTGCACAAGCGCGAAGGGCCGCGCCGCTGGCGCGCGTTCGTCCGCAACGCGCGGCGGGTGCGCGAGGGGGACCTGATCGATTTCGGTCAAGAGGTCACTGCGACCGCGACCGACCGGGCGGAGGATGGCAGCCTCGCGCTCGACTTCGCAGGCGACGAGCCGGTCGAGCTGCTGCTAGATCGCGCGGGCACCACCCCACTCCCGCCCTACATCGCGGCGCGCCGCCCGGCAGACGCGGCGGACCTCGCCGACTACCAAACCATGTTTGCCAACGAGCCCGGCGCGGTCGCCGCCCCCACTGCCGCGCTCCACTTCACCCCCGAGCTGATGGCGGCGCTTGACACCCGCGGTATCGGGCACGCGACGCTGACTCTCCATGTCGGCGCGGGCACGTTCCTGCCCGTCAAAGCCGACGACACGGACGGGCACCAAATGCACGCCGAGTGGGGCCGGATCGACGCCGCGACCGCCGCCCGACTCAACGCCATCCGAGCGAACGGCGGGCGCGTGATCGCGGTCGGCACCACCTCGCTGCGGCTGCTCGAGTCGGCGGCGGACGAGCACGGGGTAGTCCACCCGTTCGCGGGCGACACCGCAATCTTCATCACGCCCGGCTACCGCTTCCGCGCGATTGACGGCCTCATCACCAATTTTCACCTCCCCCGTTCGACGCTTTTCATGCTGGTATCGGCGTTGATGGGGCGCGAGCGGATGCAAGCGGCCTATGCCCATGCAATCGCATCGGGCTATCGCTTCTACAGCTATGGCGACGCCAGCCTGCTCCTGCCGTGAAAGGCCCTGCCCCATGCGCCTGCTTATCCCCGCCATCCTGCTCCTCGCCGCCCTGCCCGCCACCGCGCAGATGCGGGGCGGTGGCGGGCGCGGGCGTGGCGGGCAGGCGAGCAACCAGCCCGCCCCCGACCAGCGTCCCGCCGGAGCCGAGCGCGCGACGATCTATGTCGAGCCGGTCGGCGTGACCATCGCCGCGTTCGACATTGACGGCGACGGCAAGACGACACGCGCGGAGCTTACCGCCGGGGTCGAGCGGAGCTTCCGCGCGATCGACACCGGCGGGCGCGGGCGGCTCGGCTATATCGAATACAGCGACTGGGCCGAGCGTTTCCTCGGCGACCGCAACGCGCTGCCCAGCCCCTTCGCGGTCGACCGCGACGGCGACAACGTCATCACCCTCGCCGAACTCCAGACTGCCATCACGCACGAGTTCGACCGTTTCGACGCGAACCACGACGGGGCCGTCACCCGCGCCGAGCTGCTCACCATCCGCGACGTGCCCGGTGGCGGGGAGCGGCGTGGAGGGCGGCGCGGCGGACGCGACGGCGGGCCACCGAGAAGGTGACCCGCTTCGCGTTTGCCATCCACGCCACCGACGGCTGCGCCCGAAAAGGGGCGATCACCATGCAGCGTGGCACGATCCGCACCCCCGCCTTCATGCCCGTCGGCACCGCCGGGACCGTAAAGGCGATGAAGCCCGGCGATGTCGCGGCAGCGGGAGCGGACATCATCCTCGGCAACACCTATCACCTGATGCTTCGCCCCACCGCCGAGCGGGTGTCGCGGCTGGGCGGGCTGCACGCGTTCAGCGGCTGGGACCGACCGATCCTGACCGATAGCGGCGGTTATCAGGTGATGAGCCTCGCCGACCTCACCACCCGCTCCGAAGAGGGCGTCACCTTTCGCTCGCACCTGGACGGGAGCCGCCACACGCTCAGCCCCGAGCGGTCGGTGGAGATCCAGCGATTGCTCGGCAGCGACATCGTCCTGGCGTTCGACGAACTGGTCCCGACCAGCTCGACCTCCGAGGTGCAGGCGGCGGCGATGGCGCGCTCGATGCGCTGGGCCAGGCGCTCGCGCGAGGCATTCGACGCGGGCGAGGAACACGCAAGCCAAGCCGCGCTGTTCGGCATCCAGCAAGGCGCGCTCGACCGGACGCTGCGCGGCGACAGCGCGGCGGCGCTGACCGACATCGGCTTTGACGGCTATGCGATCGGCGGTCTCGCAGTCGGCGAGGGGCAGGAAGCGATGTTCGCCTGCCTCGACTTCGCGCCCGCGCAGCTCCCCGCCGACGCGCCGCGCTATCTGATGGGCGTCGGCAAGCCCGACGACATCGTCGGCGCGGTGGAGCGCGGGGTCGACATGTTCGACTGCGTCCTCCCCACCCGCTCGGGGCGGACGGGGCAGGCGTTCACGCGCGACGGCCCGCGCAACCTCCGCAACGCGCGGTTCGCGGAGGACCAGGGGCCGCTCGACCCCGACTGCCCCTGCCCCGTTTGCGCGCGCTGGCCGCGGGCGTACCTCCACCATCTCGTCCGCTCGCAGGAAATCCTCGGCGCGATGTTGATGACGGAGCACAATATCTGGTTTTACGAGACGTTGATGGCAGACCTGCGCGCCGCGATCGCGGACGGGCGCTTGTCCGCCTTCGCCGATGCGTTCAGGTTGCGCTACCGAGGAGAGCGATGATGGCCGACGAGAACGAGATCATGGCGACCGCGCGCGCCGCTGCCGCCGCGGAGCAAGGCCGCGCAAAGGCGGAAAACGCAGCCCGTGCACGCCGCTGGCGGTTTGGCTCGATCGGCGTCGGCATCGGTTCCGCCGCGGTCGCCGCGGCGGTCCTCTACGCGCGGCGTGGGCGTGAGTAGCTGGCCCATCCGACCCTGATGCCTCCATTCAACCTAGGATTGCCCATGCGCGCGCTCAAAGCCGCCCTTCTTCTCTCGATCCTCAACCTCCCGGTCGCCGCCATCGCCCAGACCGCGCCCGCCGTCGCGCCGGTCCGGCCGCTCGCCTTTACCGAGCGGACGCTCGCCAACGGCCTGCGCGTGTATGCGCTGCGGGACACGGGAACGTCCAACGTCGCGATCCAGGTGTGGTACGATGTCGGCGCGAAGGACGACCCGGCTGGGCGATCGGGCTTCGCGCACCTGTTCGAGCATCTGATGTTCAAGGCGTCGCGCAACCTCGCCGCCGAGCAGTTCGACCGGCTGACCGAGGATGTCGGCGGCGCGAATAACGCGTCCACCAATGACGATTTTACCGAGTATAACGAGATCGTCCCCGCCAACCACCTCCAGCGGCTGCTGTTCGCCGAAGCGGACCGGATGGCGAGCCTCGTGGTCGAGCCGACCAGCTTCGCGTCCGAACGCAATGTGGTGGAGGAGGAATACCGCTCCCGCGTCCTCGCCCAGCCCTACGGCAAGCTGTTCAACACCTATCTGCCCGCCATCTCCTATACGACGCACCCATACGCGCGCGGGGTGATCGGCAGCATCCCCAATCTCGACAGCGCGACGATCGACGACGTGCGCGCGTTCCACGCCACCTATTACCGGCCCGACAATGCGGTGCTAGTCGTGTCGGGCAATTTCGATCCCGCGCAGCTCAACCGCTGGGTCGACCAGTATTTCGGGCCCATCAAGCGCCCGTCTACGCCCATCCCGCGCGTCACGGTCGCCGAGCCAGTCCGCGCCGCGCCCGTCGCGCGCACGGTATATGAGGCGAACACGCCGCTGCCTGCCGTGCTGCTCAGCTATCCGATCCCGCCCGACAATGCGCCCGACACGCCCGCGCTGACCGTGCTGAGCGCGATCCTGTCCACCGGCGACAGCTCGCGGCTGTACCAGTCGCTCGTCTATCGCCAGCAACTCGCGCAGGCGGTGCGGACGGAAGCGGACTCGCGCCAGCAGGCGGGGGTGTTCACCGCCTTTGCGGTGCTCGCCAACGGCAAGGATGCCGCTGCGGGCGAGGCGGCGCTGCGGGCGGAGATCGCGCGGCTGCGCGACCTGCCCCCGCTCGCCTCCGAGCTCGCGCGTGCAAAGAACGAGCTGCTCACCGCCGCGATCCGCGAGCGCGAAACGCCCGAAGGCGTCGCGCGCGTCCTCGCCGGGTCGGTGGTCATCGACGGTGACCCGCGCGCGAGCGACCGGCAGCTCGCCGCCATCGCGCACGTCAGCCCCACAGACGTTCAGCGGGTCGCGCGTCAGTATCTCGCCGATAACCGTTCGGCGGCGATCCGCTACCTGCCGCTGGAGGCGAAGCCCGCGACCGCGCCCGCGCAAGGCATCGCGGTCGCGCCGACGGTGCAGGCGCGCCCGCTCACGGTCCCCGTCGACCTCGCGATCGTCACCCCCGCGCCTGCGGACCAGCGCGTCCAGCCGCCCGCGCCCGGCGCGCCGGTGGCTCCGGCTATCCCGCGGCCGGTGACGACGACGCTTGCGAACGGTCTGCGCGTGGTCACGGTGGAGCGGCACGAGCTGCCGCTCGTCACCGCCTATCTCGTGACGGGAACGGGCGGCGCGCTCGACCCGGCGGGCCGCGCGGGCACCGCCTCGCTCGCCGCCGACCTCGTCACCAAGGGCACGACCACCCGCTCGGCGACGCAGATCGCGGCGGCGGCGGAGTCGCTCGGCAGCTCGCTGGACGCGGGGGCGGACCGCGACGGCAGCAATCTTGGCATGACCGTCCGCACCGAGGGGCTTGCACCCGCGCTCGGCATCATGGCCGATGTGGTCGAGCACGCGACACTTGCGCCCGACGAGCTGGAGCGGCTTCGCGCGCAGGCGATCGACGCGCAAACGGTGGCGCTGAAACAGCCCGGCCGCCTCGCGGGCGCGGTCGCCAACCGCGCGGTGTTCGGGGAGACGGGATACGGCACGGTGCTGAACGGCACGCCCGCCTCGCTGAAAGCGATCACGCGCGCCGACGTGCAGGTCGCCTATGCGCGGGCGTGGGTGCCGTCGCGGACGACGCTGGTCATGGTCGGCGACGTCACGCCCGCCGCGGCCAAGACACAAGCAGAGCGCGCGTTAGGTGGCTGGCGCGCGCCCGCTGCTTCCTCCCCTGCGCCGGTTGCGATTGCCGCCTCCACCACGCCGCGCGTCATCGTTGTCGACATGCCCGATGCGGGTCAGGCGGGGGTCGTCGTCGCGCGGCCCGCGATCGCACGGAGCGACCCGGCCTATCACGCCGCCGTGCTCGCCAACGCGGTGCTGGGCGGCGGCTTCTCCTCCAGGCTCAACCAGGAGGTGCGGATCAAGCGCGGGCTCGCCTATGGCGCGTCGAGCAGCCTGTCCGCGCGGCGCAGCGCCGGGCTGGTCGCTGCTTCCACGCAGACCAAGAACCCGTCGGCGACCGAGGTCGCGCAGCTGATGGTCGGCGAACTTCGGCGGCTCGGGTCCGACCCCGCCCCTACCGCGGGCGAGCTCGACGCGCGCAAGGCGGCGTTGGTCGGCGAATATGGGCGCGCGACGGAGACGACGGCGGGGCTGGCGAGCCTGGTCGGCGGCTATGTGATCGAGGATGTGCCGCTGTCGGAGCTGCAGAGCTATGCGCAGGCGGTGACCGCGATCCCGGCGAAGGAGGTCGAGCAAACCGCCGCCCGCCTCTACGATCCCGCTGCGGCGACGATCGTGGTCGTGGGCGACGCCAAGCAGTTCATCGAATCGATGCGCAAGGCCTACCCGCAACTGGAGCTGATCCCGGTCGCCTCGCTCAACCTGGAGCGTGCGGGGCTGCGGTGAAGCGGGTTGCGATCTGACCAACTCCTATCGTCACCCCGGACTTGTTCCGGGGTCCAGCGTTGTGCGTCCATGCCGCTCGCAAGCCGCGTACACCGCTGGACTCCGGCACAGGGCCGGGGTGACGGGGTTGGGCGGGAATGTGCCATCACGGGACGGCGTGGAAACCGGGGGCGAAGCGTTCACCCGACTCGGCTATGGCCCGCGTGCGATGGGCAGGTGGCAGACCGGAGAGCAATGGTGGCGGACGGCGGCGCTGGCGGGCATGGGCCTGCCCGTCGCGGCTGCGATCAGCGCGGTGGCGGTGCGACCGACCGGGTCAGCGGGCGACGCCGCCGCCCCGAAACGTCCGGCAGTCGTCCTTTCCCAGCCCGATCCGCTCGCGAGCTTCGCCGCGCCCGACGACGCCGCCCCCACGCACGGCACGACCGGCACCGTCGCGCCCCCGCCCGAGCCGGTCGCGGTGGCTGGGGTCGACCCGGGCGAGGCTACCGTCACCCCCGCGCTGCCCTTCTCCGCCGCCCGCGCCTCCGCGCTCGACCGCGGCCGCGCGCTCGAATGCCTGACCGCCGCGATCTATTACGAAGCGGCGAGCGAGAGCGACGACGGCGAGCGCGCGGTGGCGCAAGTGGTGCTCAACCGCGTCCGCCACCCCGCCTTTCCGGCGACGGTATGCGGCGTCGTGTACCAGGGGTCGGAGAAGCACGGCTGCCAGTTCAGCTTCGCCTGCGACGGCTCGATGGCGCGCGCAAGGTCGCGCACCGGCTGGGCGCGCGCGATGCGCTTTGCCGCGGAGGCGCTGGCGGGGCAGGTGTTCGCAGCCGTCGGGCTGGCAACGCACTATCATACTTATGCCGTCACCCCGGCGTGGAACCGGGCGATGGTGATGACCGACGCGGTGGGGGCACATTTCTTCCATCGCTGGAAAGGTTACTGGGGCACCGCCGCCGCGTTCCGCCGCGCTTACATCGGCGGGGAGCCCATGCCTGGTCCGCACGCGCCGTTGGTGGAGCCGGTGCCTATCCCTACCTCTCCGGTGGTGGTCGCCGCGATCGCTTCGCCGCCGGTCACGCCCGCCCCGTCGGTTCAGCCCGCCCATGCGGACAGCGGCGCGACGCTCGCCACCCCCGCCCCGTCCAGCCTGCCCGATTCGCCGGTGCTCGACCGGTGGAAGGACGCGGGCAAGCCGCTCAAATAACCGTCGCGATTACATCACCCTCCCCGGCCTACGCCGGCGAGGGACCTTGCTGACTATCTGCCCTTCACATACCGATCGAACCACGCGATGCTCCGTTTGCGTACATCCGCCGCCTGATCCGGCGCGGGGACGCAGTGGCCGGCGTCGGGGTAAATCACCAGGCTGCTGTCGACGCCCTGGTTCCTCAGCGCGTGCCACCATTCGATCGACTGGGTCGGCGGCACCTCGATGTCGCGCTCGCCGACATAGATGAAGGTCGGCGTCCGCGCCTTGCCGACATGGTACACCGCCGACACGTCCTCATAAGCCTTGTAGTCCTGGTACGCGGACTTGCCGAAGAACGGCAGCATCCATTGGTCGATGCCGTTGGTGCCGTAATAGCTGATCCAGTTGGACAGCCCCGCCCCCGCGACGATCGCCTTGAAGCGGTTGGTCTGCGTGTTGGCCCACATCGCCATGAACCCGCCATAGGAACACCCGGTGAGTCCGAGCCGCTCATCGTCGATCGGCGCGGCACTCTCCGCCGCGTCGACGCCCGCCAGGATGTCGCGCAGGTCGCCGCCGCCGAAGTCGCGCTGGTTGGCGGCGGTGAACGCCTCGCCCTGGCCATAGGAGCCGCGCGGGTTGGGGAGGAAGACGTAATAGCCCGCGTCCATCAACTCGGTCGCTGGCCCGTGCTCGAGGTAGCGCGGCGTGGAGGCCGCCGAGGGCCCGCCATGAACATCGACGATCATCGGTGCTTTGGCCTTGGGGTCGAGCGCGAGGGGCGCGAGCAGCCAGCCCTGGACGGTGAAACCCTCATTGCGCCACGTCACGCTTTGCGCGCGCACCGCGGCGGGAGCCGCGTCGTTGTCATGGGTGATCTGGCGCGGGGTCATCCCCTGCCCCGCATAGATGGCGGGCGCGTGGGTCCAGTCCTGCGCCACGGTCGCCACGCCGGCACCGTCCTTCGTGAAGGCAGCGCGACCGTCGCCCGCGCCAAGGCTGACCGGCTGGCTATACCCGACCGTCGCCGTCCCGCCCGGCGCGAGCGCGACGAACTCCGACTTGTCGTTGTGGAGCGCCACCGCGCGCAGACCGGCACGCGTCCAGTCGAGCGAAACGAAGCTACGCGGCTGACCCTGAGTGATGTCGACCGGCGTCCCGCCCGCGAGCGGCACCGTCCACACATCGCCGCCGACCGAGCCGAAGTCGCTCATCAGCCCGCCGATATAGGCGACCGTCCTGCCGTCGGGCGACACGCGCGGGAAGTTCAGCTGAGTCTTCGGCCTGGCGATATTCGTCACCATGCCCGTCGCCGCGTCGACCCGGTCGAGCGTCGCCACCCACCAGTTGTTGTCGCCATTCCCGATCGCGGAGGTGACGACGAACCCGGCCCCGTCGGGTGTCCAATCATATTCGTAGATGAAGCGATCGGCGGGCGACACCGGGCGGACCTGCGCCGCCGCGACCGGCGCGGCCCCTAGCGGGAAAACCGCCAGCCGCTGTTCGTCGTTCTTCTCGCCGATTTCGCCGATCTGGCGCACCCCCGCCTGCGTCGCCCCCGTCTCCTTCGCCGCGCCGAGCGTGACGAGCAGCGCGACCCGGCGACCGTCGGGCGAGAAGCGCGGCGTCGCGGCCAGCCCAGCAACGGTTGCGATCGTACGGACGCTGGTGCCCGTCGCGACCTGCAGCGTCGCGGTGCTCGCCGCCCGGTCGCGCGCGACGAACGCGAGCGAGCCGTCAGGGCCGAACGTCAGCCCCGCATAACCGCACTTCGCGCATGGATCGAGCGTCCGCAGCGCTCGCCCGTCGCTCGCCGAGCGCACCACGATCGCGGCGTGCGCGCCCGGCCCCGTCACCGCGCCCGGCTCGACGCTCGCCACCTCGTCCCCGCGCGGCGAGATGGCCAGCGACTGATAGCCATGGACCGGCGCGGCAATCGCGGCGGGCGCGGCCAGCGCGGTGAGCAAAAGGGCGGGAACAAGGCGCATCGACAACTCCGACAAGGGGTTAACAGGACCTATCAGGTCCGAACCGCACCGCAAGGGACCGCAACCGCGCCGGCATGCGTTGAACGCCAAGCAAAGGAGCCGACCCATGAACACCCGCGACGACCCGAATGCCGACTACCCGACCACCGAGACCGACCGGCCCAACCTGTCGACCGAGCATCAGGAGCCGGGCGACGCACGCCGCCCGAGCGACCGGCTGAACAAGGACCAGCCGCCCTCGACCGAGGGGACCGACGCGCCGGTGCGAAAGAGTTCGCTGTTGTAAACTTTCGGGGCCGGTCATGGGCAAAGCCCGTAGCCTGCCCCGGCGAAGGCCGGGGTCGGACGCGGCCTTGGCCGCGCCGGCCGGGCGGACCTGCTATGCGTGCTTGCGCCAAAGGCGCTTAGCGCGCATAGCAGGGCCGCCTCGCATATCGACGGTCTAACGGCGCTTTGCGGCTCCTTCTTCCCTCCTTCCCTGCATTCAAGGGCTTTGGGCGTCCACGCTGGTCGCCCACGAATGGAAGAAAGCACATCATGACCATCGGAACCGTCAAATTTTTCAACGCCGACAAGGGCTATGGCTTCATCGCCCCCGAGACCGGCGGCAACGACGCCTTTGTCCACATCTCCGCGGTCGAGCGGGCGGGCATGACCACGCTCCAGCAGAACCAGCGGGTTCAATATGAGCTCGAGGAGGACCGCCGCGGTAAGATGAGCGCGGTGAACCTCCAGGCCGTCTGAGCCTACCAAACGGCGGTCCCATCCGGGGCCGCCGTTTTCACATTCCCCGCGCGCAGGAGCGACCCCATGAACGACAGCCCCGCATTCTTCCGCACCCGCGCCGATGCCGAACGCGCCGCCGCCGACAGCGCCACGCTCTCCAACGTGCGCGACCGCTGCGACCGCGCCGCGCAGGCGTGGGAAGCAATGGCTGTCCGCGCCGAGCGTACGCAGACGCTGCGCCTCACCCGCGAGGCCGCGACCCGCGAGTCGGTGGCCGCGCTCCGGGCCGAATAGCCGGAGGGAACAGCGCGGGCCCCTGCCCGTTGGAACGGCCTGAATCCTTCCACGTACGGGACCCACGCATGACCCCCAGAACCGTCCTGACCGGCCTTGGCGCGTTCTTCGCCGGAGCCGCCGCCCTGGTCGCCGCCGCCGTGGTGGGCGAGGCCTATGTGAGCAAGCTCCCCGAGCGCGCCAAGGACGCACCCGAGTCTGCCCCCTCCCCCACCGCCGAACCCGCGCTGATCGAAGCGCCGCATGTGGCCGAGGAGCGCGACGGCCCGGTCGACACCGCTCCCGGTGCGCCGGGTGTCACTCCCGTTCCCGCGCCCAGCAGCAGTTCCGCCGAGCACGTCCCGACCGATCTGCTCGCCGACGCGAACCCGCGCGAGGGCCGCGCGCCCGACGCGTTCCGCCCCGACCCGACCGCGCCCGTCTCGCCCGAGATGCGCGACTCGCTCCGCCCCGCGACCGGCCCCGCCAAGGCGTTCGCTGCCAATGAGGGCGAGACGGTCACCGAAGCGCTCAACCCGGGCTGATCCTCCCCTCGCATCAGAAAGCCTCTCCCATGGACTACAAGAAGCTCAGCCTCGGCCTCGGCATATTTTCGCTCGCGCTCGGCGCGGCGGAGCTGTTCGGCGCGAAGCGGATCACCAAGGCGCTTGATGCCGAGGGGCATGAGGGGCTGGTCAAGGGCTTCGGCGGGCGCGAGATCGCCGCCGGGCTGACGCTCCTCGCCGCCCCCGCGCACGCGCCGCGCGTGTGGAACCGGTTCGCGGGCGACATGATGGACATCGTCGCAACCAGCTACGCGGCGAAGAACAGCCCGAAGAACAAAGCGACCTGGGGCGCGCTCGCGTTCGTGGTCGGCGCGGCGGTGCTCGACGCCTGGGTCGCGATCGGCCTCGACGAGCAGACGGGCAAGACGCTCCCCACCCACGCGCCGCTTCCGTCCTGATCTTTTCCCAAGGAGTTTCCCCTCGATGAGCATTTTCGGCAAGATCAAGGACGCGATCTTCGGCCACCCCCTCGCCGCCGCGCCGGCTCCGGCCCCCACGACCTCCTCGCCCGCGCCCGCCCCGGAGGAGAGCGCAGGCTCGGCCGCCGGGGCCGCAGTGGGCGCCGCCGTCGCGCAGGTCGCGACCCAGCAGGCGCAGGCCCCTGTCGATGTGGAAGCGGTGCTCCACGACATCTGGGTCAAGAAGGGCAGCCCCGCGTCCAACTACAAGACCTCGATCGTCGACCTGATGAAGCTGCTCGACCTCGACTCCAGCCTCGCCAACCGCGAACAGCTCGCGACCGAACTCGGCTACACCGGCGCGAAGGACGGCTCGGCGGAGATGAACATCTGGCTCATCAAGCAGGTAATGATCGAGCTGGAGAAGAACGGTGGCAAGGTGCCGGCTGATCTGAAGGGGTGAGCGCGGGCGCGGGTCAGTGTAGCGCCACGCCATCGCGGGCGGTTGACCCGCTTTTGTCCTGAGATCAGAAGGGGAGCGTGAGAACCGACGCGACCACTATCACGACCGAGGCGGGGCAGAAGGCGACTACCTGCTCAGTGTGCGGCAGCGACCGGGTCTCACGAGACGCCTGGGCCGACTGGGACGCGGAGCGCCAGCGATGGGTGCTCGGCGCGGTGTTCGATGACGGATTCTATGATCAACGCGAAGCGGAGCGGAAGCTGATCGAGGTAGAGCGGACGACGGGGGTGACGTGAGCGCGACGTGCAGCGTTGGCGCGAGGTGGAGCTACTCGCGCCCGGGGCGCGGGACAGATAGATGGGTTTGGGACCATGCCGAGGCTTAGGCGGACGCGGGAACTAGACATCGGAAATCCCATTTACGAGAGGGGGAACGCCATTGGCGACAATTGACGATCATGCGGTGACTGCGGTTGCGGAGCTCAGTCGGAGTGGCCAAATCCCGACCTACGCTTGGTTAAAGGACCGGTTTGGGCGTTCCCAGATCAGCGAGGATACTTACCGGTCTCTCAACAGAGGCCGAGCTATAATAAAGACCGTGGATCAGCTTGATCAGTACCTTTACTCGTATGCGCCTATGGTCGCGAGTCAGTGGGAGTATGCATCTCGCGCTCTGGTGGGTAAACCAAGTAATGCAGGAGAGCGTCTTATCGACTACGGATGTGGTCGAGGGCTGGCTGGCCTTCTGTTGCACGACCATCTCGGCCCGCAATTTATCGTGGACGTTTCAGATGTAATTGTGATCGAACCTTCTGATGTCGCTCTACAGCGAGCTGTATCGATATATCAGGCGCTTGTACCAAAGGCCACCGTTGTCCCGATAAACAAGGCGTTCAATGGGCTATGCAAGAACGATCTAGCCGTGGGACGAGGCGATACAACTCACATCTTTTCCAACGTACTTGACATCGATGGTTACGATCATGTCGACCTATTGCGGAAAGGCCTCGCGCCAGGCAACCACACGATCGTAGCAGTTGGACACGACCGGATCGCACACGGGTACTCTCAAGGACTCGAACGGGTCAGGGCTGCCGTGGAGGCGGGTACCGTTCGGCAGAAAACGATGGTTCACGCTAATGAGTTGGAAACGTTCAAGTGTAGAAACCGCGGCGAACCTGCTGTAATGTGGTTCTGCAAACTCGAGGTGAGCGATGGGTGACCTGTTCGGCTCAGCCCCTTCCGAACCGCCGTTCACGATCCCCGATCGCGACGGATACAGTTACCTTTGGGACGAGCGCTGGCGTGGATTTCGCGTTACAATTCCTCACGGAGCGTTCTTCTACTCGGAAAGCTTCTTCAACCCGCGTTGGAGCGACCGAGCGGTAGAATACTTTCTTGAGAATGATCAACTGGATTGGCGAGTGACGGACTGGCGCGCGATCTCGCCTGCTGATCTGTCGATGCTTAAGTTCCATCATATCTGCTGGCAGCAAGATTACATGAAGCTGTACGGAAAAGCGATCCCTCTTCCGAGGCTCACCGCTTGGCACGGCGACCCCGGAAAGTCTTATGAATATTCTGGGATAAAATCCGAACCACATCCATGGAACAGCGGCCTCACACACTTGAAGGAACGCATTGAGCAATGTGCAGAGCACGCCTTTAACTGCGTTCTGCTTAATTGGTACCGAGATGGACAGGACTCTTTGAGCTGGCATGCCGACGACGAGAAAGAGCTTGGTATTAGTCCAGTTATCGCGTCGGCTAACTTCGGTGCAACTCGAGACTTCCTTATACGCAAAAATGATGATCACGCGCAGAAGTTGTCTATCCCACTCAAACATGGTACCCTTCTTCTAATGCAAGGAGATATGCAGCACCACTGGCAGCATTCCGTTCCAAAAAGACCCAAAATTAAGGAGAATCGTTTTAACCTTACATTTAGGACAATCAACTAAGGGCTGAATAGGAGCAAGTGGCGGGATTCTACTCCGCCGCCTCCGCCCTCGCCCCGCCCCGCAACAACGGTGCCAGATACCGCCCCGTATAGCTCGCCCCGCACCTCGCCACCGTCTCCGGCGTGCCCTCCGCGACAACCTCGCCGCCCTTGACGCCGCCCTCCGGCCCGAGGTCCAGCACCCAGTCCGCCGTCTTGATGACGTCGAGATTGTGCTCGATCACCACCACGGTATTGCCCTGCTCCACCAGCGCGTGGAGCACCTCCAGCAGCTTCCGCACATCCTCGAAGTGCAGCCCGGTGGTGGGCTCGTCGAGGATGTACAGCGTCTGCCCGGTCGCGCGGCGCGCGAGTTCCTTGGCGAGCTTGACGCGCTGCGCCTCGCCGCCGGACAAGGTGGTCGCCTGCTGGCCGACCTTGACGTAACCCAGCCCCACCTCGACCAGCATCGCCATCTTGTCGCGGATCGGCGGGACAGCGGCGAAGAAGGCGGCGGCGTCCTCGACGTTCATGTCGAGCACGTCGGCGATCGACTTGCCCTTGTGCTTCACCTCCAGCGTCTCGCGATTGTAGCGCGCGCCGTGGCAGACGTCGCATTCGACATAGACGTCGGGGAGGAAGTGCATCTCGATCTTGAGCACGCCGTCGCCCTGGCACGCCTCGCACCGCCCGCCCTTGACGTTGAAGCTGAACCGCCCGGGCTTGTAGCCCCTCGCGAGCGACTCGGGCAGCCCCGCGAACCAGTCGCGGATGCAGGTGAACGCGCCGGTGTAGGTCGCCGGGTTCGACCGCGGCGTGCGGCCGATCGGTGACTGGTCGATGTCGATCACCTTGTCGAGGTGCTGAAGCCCGGTGATGCGGTCGTGCTTGCCCTGGACGATGCGCGCGCCGTTGAGCTCGCGCGACGCGGCGGCGAACAGCGTGTCGATGGTGAAGCTCGACTTGCCCGAGCCCGACACGCCGGTCACGCAGGTGAAGGTGCCCAGCGGCAAGCTCGCGGTCACGCCGCGCAGGTT
>CAXTTU010000031.1:0-16787 GCA_964247225.1 uncultured Sphingomonas sp.
GGGCGATGCAGGACTCGACCTGGCTCAGCGGCAAGATCATGGACCGGCTCGCCGCGTTGCGGAGCGGCGCGTCGCCATCGGCCTCTCCCCTCCCCGCGCCCGACCTCACCAACCGCGATCGCGAGGTGCTGGCGCTGATCACCCGCGGCAAGAGCGACACCGCGATCGCGGACGCGCTGTCGCTCAAGCGTAACACGGTCCGCAACCACGTCGCGCGGCTGTACGCCAAGATCGGCGCGCACAACCGCAGCGAGGCGATCATCTGGGCCCGCGAGCGCGGGCATCAGATCGGCGGTGTTTAGCGATTTGCCAATCCGAATAGGTGCCGATGCACCCATTGGTTTAGTGCACGCGCGTCTTTGCGCGGCGCATCGGCGTGCATAGCTCGCGTTCGTCCGGGGGCTGTCTCCGGGAATAATGGGAGAAGATCAATGTCCATCCTCGCATGGATCATCCTCGGCCTGATCGCCGGGTTCATCGGCAGCAAGATCGTCAACAAGACCGGTAAGGGCGTGGTGCTCGACATCGTATTGGGCGTCGTCGGCGCGCTGGTCGGCGGGTTCCTGTTCAACACCTTCGGCGCGGCGGGCGTGACCGGGCTCAACCTTTACAGCCTGCTCGTGGCGGTGGTCGGCGCGGTGGTCGTGTTGTTCCTCTACCACCTCGTCTTTCGCGGCACCGCGCGCTGAACGCGAGCGGAGGACGGGCGGGTTGCCCCGGCGCGCCAGCGCGCGTCGGGGCGGCTCGTCGCCGCTGAGGCCCGGACGTCGCAAGGCGCCCGCGGTCGGTGGCGTTATTCGAACAGTTCGGCCCTGGGCTCGTCACCGGCGCGGTCGACGACGATCCGAGCGGCATCGTCACCTCTAGACGAAGCGGGAACGCTGCTTGCAGCATCCAACCCGGACATGTCGGACTAGCCCCTCGGCGGCAGCTCGGCGCGGTTCTCGGCAAGGATGCGGCGCGACCGCGCGAGCAGCTCGCGGGATTGCTTGATCGCCTGTTTCAGGCTGTAGTCCGTGCTCTTGCGTGACATGAACGGGCTGGCCAATTGGTCAACGACACCGTTCGCATAGTCGCTGCGGACCAGCCATGCCTTGTCCGCGTGGCGATCCGCGAGTTGGAGGTGACGTTCGCGCGCCTCGCCTTCGGGAAGCGAAGACGCGATCGCCCGTTCGCTGGCTTCGCGCATCTCGTGATAATCGGCACTTTCTGCCATGGTGCCTTCCGTTCAAAGCGGAGGCTTTCCAGATACCCACAGCCACCGGCATGCTCAGGGTGGAGCCGGTGATGTGTCCTCCTATACCATTGCCCGCCGAAGCCCGCACTAAATCACGTTAAAATTACTTCTTTGTGCAAGCGGATACAACCGAAGCGCGAATCACTCCAGGTAACTCACATAGGTTGCGTTTTTCGGCCTAGCCCGCTGCTAGGCTCCGCTACTAACTGGCCCGAATAGCGAGCCACATCCTTCCCCTGCCCGCGGCGACCGTCGGTTCGGCAAGCGATTGCAGAGGGAATGAGCCCGTGACGAGCGTCGCCAAGAAGGACATCATCACCATCGGTGGTTCGGCGGGGAGCAGCGTGGCGCTCAAGCGTCTGCTGCACGATCTGCCGCGTGACCTACCCGCCAGCATATTCGTCAGCACGCACATCCCTGCGCATGGCGTGAACCTGCTGGCCGAAGTGCTTTCCGGCAGCGCCACCCTGCCCGTCACCCGCGCGCTGGACGGACAGCCGATCGAACGGGGGCACGTCTATGTCGCCGCGCCCGACCGGCACCTGCTCCTGGTCGACGGCACGATGCGGCTGGGTGAAGGCCCGCGCGAGAACATGGCGCGCCCGTCAATCGACCCGCTGTTCCGCTCGGCGGCCTTGTCCTACGGGCCGCGCGTGGTCGGGGTGGTGTTGAGCGGGATGCTCAACGACGGCGCGTCGGGGCTCCATGCGATCAAGAGCTGTGGCGGCACGACGGTGGTGCAGCACCCGCTCGACGCCGAGTCCGATCAGATGCCGCTGTCCGCGCTGGAGGCGACAGAGGTCGATCACGTCGCGCCAGCGGCGGACCTGGGGAGGCTGCTCGCCGCCATCGCGCGCAGCGACGCGGGCACGGGCGTCGTGCCGCCCGACGACCTCCGGCTCGAGGTGGAGATCGCCGCTGGCGCGCGGCTGGGCAGCCACAATCTCCGGCAGCTTGCGAACCCCAGCGCGCTGTCCTGCCCGGAATGCCACGGTGTGCTGTCGGAGATGAAGGACGCGCACCCGCTGCGCTATCGCTGCCAGATCGGCCACGCGCATACCGCGGAAACGCTGGCCGCGAACATCGACGAGGTGGACGAGGCGATCCGCGTGGCGATGCGCGTCATGGAAGAGCGCGTGACCCTGGTCGAACGGATGGCGATCGACGCGCGGCAGACCGGGCGCGCCGCGGTGGCCGAATTGTACGAAGCGCGCGCGATCGAGTACCGCCGCTATGCGGGCACGCTGCGCGACGCGGCGATCACCTCCATGCGCCTGGGCCGCGCGCCGCCCGAGCAGATCGGGTGATTGAAACCGCTTCATAACCGGGCAATCCACGACTAGGTTGCGCTCATGGTGGTCGGCGGTGCGAGTGGCAGGCGTGACTGAACAAGCGGGCGCGGTGTTGGAAGCCGCCGGGCCGACGGTCGACGCAAGGACGCTGCCGGTGGTGGGCATCGGCGTCTGCGCCGGGTCGCTCCGGTCGCTGGAGACGTTGTTCGCGGACATCGGCACGGACCTCGGCGCGGCCTATCTGATCGCGGTGCGCCGGCAGGAGGGACTGGACGTCGACATCGTCGTCGAGGCGCTTGCCCGCCAGACGTCGCTGCCCGTGACGATTGGCGAGGACGGCGAGAAGATTGAGGGCAACCATATTTATGTCGGCGGCTCCGACGACCTGATCACCCTCGCCGACGGGCATCTGGATGTGCGCCCGGCCGCGCAGCCGGTCGGGTATCGCGGCACGATCGACACCATGCTGATGTCTATCGCGGAGCACGCGCAAGATCGCGCGGTCGCGGTGATCCTGGGCGGGCTGGGCAGCGATGGCACCGCGGGCGTCACCGCAACCAAGAAATATGGCGGCCTGTCGATCGCGGAAGCCGACACGCCGGACGACGATCAGGGCGCGAAGGGCGGGGCCGGGCCGTTCGGCGTGGTCGATCTTCACATCCCGATCGGCCGGATCGCGGGCGAGATTGGGCATTACCTCGCCAACGTCGTCAACGCCGACGCGGAAACGCAGGAGGACACGCCCGAGCAGATCGAGGCGCAGCTCGCGCAAGTCACCACCGTCCTGCGCAACACGCTCGGCCACGACTTTCACGGCTACAAGCGCGGCACCCTGCTCCGCCGCGTGCACCGGCGTCTGCAGGTGCTGCAGATCAACACGATCGACGACTATGTCGCGAGGCTCAGGAGCGATCGCCAGGAAGTGCAGGACCTGTTCCAGGACCTGCTGATCGGCGTCACGCAGTTCTTCCGCGATCCGGGCGAGTTCGACGTCCTGGAAGGCGAGCTGCCCCGCTTGTTCAAGGGCAAGGGGCCCGAGGATCAGTTCCGCGTCTGGGTGCTCGGCTGCGCGACGGGTGAGGAGGCCTATTCGCTCGCGATCCTGCTGCGCGAGCACATGGCGACGCTGGCCCAGCCGCCGCAGGTGCAGATCTTCGCGACCGATCTCGACGCGCGCGCGCTCGGCCTCGCGCGCGCTGGACGCTACTCCGACGCTATCGCCGCCCATATCTGCCTCGACCGGCTGGAGCGTTGGTTCACGCGCGAGGGGGACACCTATTGTGTGTCCAAGGAATTGCGTGAGATGTGCATCTTCTCGCCGCAGAATATCGTCAAGGACGCGCCCTTCTCGCGGATCGACATATTGTCCTGCCGCAACCTGCTCATCTACCTCAACGCCGATATCCAGAGCCGGGTGATCCCGATCTTCCATTTCTCGCTCCGGCCCGGGGGCGTGCTGTTCCTGGGCTCGGCGGAAAATGTCACCCGGCACTCCAAGCTGTTCGTGGCCGTAGACCGCGGCAACCGCGTGTTCCGGCGGCTGGACACGGCGACGCGGGTCATCCCCGATTTTCCGCTCAGCTCGCGCGCGCTCGCCACGATCGACACGGCACGCGGGGACGCGCCCGCGCCGACCCGGCTGACCGCGAACGTCAGCCGCCAGGCCGAGCAGATCGCCGAGCGCTATGCCCCCGCCTATGTCGTCATCGACAGCCGGTTCGAGGTGCTGCACTTCTCGGGGCGCACCGGACGTTTTCTTGAGCCGGTGGCGGGCACCGCGACGCTCGACGTGATCAGCCTCGTCCATCGCGACCTGCGCATCGACCTTCGCTCCGCGTTGTACCGCGCGCTGTCCGAAGCGCGCCGTGTCGAGGTGCAGCGCCTCATCATGCAGCAGGACGACCGCGCGACCGGCGTCAACCTCGTCGTCGAGCCGATCGGCACCGGCGACGTGACCTCGCTCATTGTCCTGTTTCAGGATGTCGGCGAGTTGCCTTCGGGCGCGGCGGGCGGCGAGGAGGCGGGCGGCAGCGACCATGTCGAGCGGCTGGAAAACGAGCTCAGGCTGACGCGCGACAGGTTGCAGGCGACGATCGAGGAACTGGAGTCCACCAACGAGGAGCTCAAATCCTCCAACGAGGAATATCAGTCGATCAACGAGGAGCTGCAATCTGCCAATGAGGAGATGGAGACCTCCAAGGAGGAACTGCAATCGGTCAATGAGGAGCTTCAGACCGTCAACGGCGAGCTGGGTCACCGGGTTACCGAACTCGGTCGCTCCAACTCCGACCTCAAGAACTTGCTGGAGGCGACGCAGATCGCCACCTTGTTCCTCGACAACGACCTGCGCGTCCGCAGCTTCACGCCCTCAACGATCGACATCTTCCACCTGCTCGACACCGATGTCGGTCGCCCGCTCGGCCATGTCGTCTCGCGGGTAACCTATCCGACGCTGCAGGAGGACGTGCAGCGGGTTCTGAAGACGCTGGTGCCGATCGACCGGACGGTGGTTCACCCCAGCACCGGGCGGCATTTCGCGGCGCGCGTGCTCCCCTATCGGCGGGTCGACAACTACATCAGCGGCGCGGTGGTCACCTTTACCGACCTCACCGCCGTCCACGAAGCGGAAACCGCGGTGCGCGAGAGCGAGGAACGGCTGCACTCGCTCGTCGAAGGGCTGACCCAGCTCGTCTGGCGCTCGGTCGAGCTGGGCCGATGGACCTGGGCGAGCCGGCAATGGGCGGAATATACGGGCCAGTCCGAGGCGGACAGCAGGGACCGGGGCTGGCTCGCGGTACTCCACCCGGACGATCGCGCTCGCGCCGCCGACGCGTGGAACGATGCGGCCGAGCGTGGCGGGTTCGAGATCGAATATCGCATCCGGCGGGCGAGCGACGGCGCGTACCGCTGGTTCCAGACGCGCGTGACTCCCATCCGCGACGAGAACGGCACGATCGTCGAATGGATCGGCGCCTCGACCGAGATCAACGACCTCCGCGACCTGCAGGAGCGCCAGGGCGTGCTGGTCGCCGAGTTGCAGCACCGCACCCGCAACCTGATCGGCATCGTGCGGCAGGTGGCGCTCAAGACCGCGCGCGGCAGCAGCGACCTCGACGACTTTCGCGACCGCTTCCGCGACCGGCTAGACGCGCTGGCGCGGGTCCAGGGGCTGCTGTCCCGGCTCAACGAACATGACCGGGTCACGTTCGACGAGCTGGTCGCGACCGAGCTGGCCGCGCACGGCGTCGAACCGGGCGGGGACGGCCGGATCATCACCGAGGGGCCGAGCGGGATCCGGCTGCGCTCCTCCACCGTGCAGACCCTGGCCATGGCACTGCACGAGCTGGCGACGAACGCGGTCAAATACGGGGCGTTGAGGCAGCCGGAGGCCAATCTGGTGGTCGGCTGGCGTGTCGAGGACGCGGCGGCGGCCGAAAATCAGCCTTGGCTCCACATCGACTGGCGCGAGAGCGGGGTGGCCATGCCGCCGCCCGGCGAGGTGGCGCAGGGTGGCGGGCAAGGCCGGGAACTGATCGAGCGAGCACTGCCGTACCAACTCGCCGCGCGCACGACCTACCATCTTGGGGAAACCGGCGTTCACTGCACCATCGCCATCCCGATCTCGGCGACCAACCGGGCGCTATAGGAGGGTGTCGCCGCTATCGGTCGGGCCATTTGGAGGAGGCAAGGCATACGCAGCTTGGTGCGTTTGCTACCAAATACCGCAAAGCTGGATGCCCCGCGTGGATTCGAACCACGATTGACGGAGTCAGAGTCCGTAGTCTTGCCGTTAGACGACGGGGCACCGGAAGGCGCGGCAGATAGGCGGGGGCCGGGGCGCGGTCAAGCGGCGCACCGCTTGTCGGGGGCGCGCCGTTCCGCTAGCGTTCCGGTCAAGCACCGAGCGCCCACCGGCGTGACGGGAGACAGAATTGAGCACGAACCCAGCGGCGGTGGGGGCCACCCCTACCTCCTCCCCGCCCGACCCACGCGCCTTTTCCCGCCGGACGGGGGACGCGCGCCATTATGCGGCGCTCGACCTCGGCACCAACAACTGCCGCCTGCTGATCGCGCGACCGCAGGGCGACGGGTTCGCGGTGGTGGACGCCTTCTCGCGCATCGTCCGGCTGGGCGAAGGGCTCGCCGCCACCGGTCGCTTGTCGGACGCGGCGATCGAGCGGACGCTGGCGGCGCTGCGGGTGTGCGCGGACAAGCTCAAGCGCCGCAACGTCAGCCTCGCGCGCTCGGTCGCCACCGAAGCGTGCCGCCGCGCCGCCAACGGCCCCGCGTTCATTGAGCGCGCGCTGGCGGAGACGGGCATCCATCTCGATATCATCTCGGCGGAGGAGGAGGCGCGGCTGGCGGTGCTCGGCTGCCATGCGCTGCTGGAGCCCGGCGAGGGCCCAGCGCTGGTGTTCGATATCGGCGGCGGCTCGACCGAGCTGGTGCTGGTCGATGACGCGGACCCGGTGCCGCGCGTGCTCGACTGGCACTCGGCGCCCTGGGGCGTGGTGTCGCTGACCGAGAGCGCGGGCGGCGGCGCGACGGCGGCGGAGCGGGCGGTCGCCTATGACCGGATGCGCGAGCTGGTGCGCGACAGCTTCGCCGCGTTCGCCGCGCGGCTGCCCGGCGGCGACGCGCCGCGCCGGTTGCTGGGGACCAGCGGCACCGTCACCACGCTCGCCAGCGTGCATCTCGGGCTCGCGCATTACGACCGCGCGGTCGTGGACGGGCTAATTGTGCCCTCGGAGGCAATGCGGGGGATCAGCCGCTCGCTCGCGGGCATGACGATCGACGAGCGCGCGACGCTGCCCTGCATCGGCACGGAGCGCGCGGATCTGGTGGTGGCGGGTTGCGCGATCCTGGAGTCCATCCTCGACCTGTGGCCCGCCGAGCGCGTCGGCATCGCCGACCGGGGCATCCGCGAGGGCATATTGAAACGCCTGATGCGCTCGGACCGCGCATGAGCCGAGGCGGTAGCGGGGGCCGCCAGCGGGTTCGCACCGCGCGCGGGCGGAGCGCGCAGTCGACCCGCTGGCTCGAACGCCAGCTCAACGACCCTTATGTCCGCCGCGCGCACGCGGACGGCTATCGCAGCCGCGCGGCGTACAAGCTGCTCGAGCTGGACGAGCGGTTCGGGCTCCTGCGCGGGGTGACGCGCGTGGTCGATCTGGGCATCGCGCCCGGCGGCTGGTCGCAGGTGGTGCGCCGCCGAGTGCCCAAGGCGGCGGTGGTCGGCATCGACCTCCTGCCCGTCGACGCCATCGAGGGCGTGACGATCCTCCAGCACGACTTCCTCGCCGAGGACGCACCCGCACTGATCGCGGAGGCGCTCGGCGGCGCGCCCGATCTAGTGCTGTCCGACATGGCGGCGAACACGGTCGGCCACCCGCAAACCGATGCGCTGAGGACGATGGCGCTGGTCGAGGCGGCCGCGGCGTTCGCGGCGGAGGTGCTGAGGCCCGGCGGCGCGTTCGTCGGCAAGGTGTTCGCGGGCGGGGCAGACTCCGCGCTGGTAGCGGAGCTGAAGCGGGGGTTCGCGACGGTGAAGCATGCCAAGCCGCCGGCGAGTCGGAAGGATTCGAGCGAATGGTACGTCCTGGCTTTGGGCAGGAAATCAGCAACAAGCTGATTTCCGTCCCGGCCCAAAGCCCGGCCGGCGGGTCGGCAAAGCCGATCCCGTTCGACGTCAAAGCGGCGGCTTTGCCGTCGCTCCTCCTCCCCTACGCTGCCCAAACAACCACCCCACCATCTCCGCGTCCCCGAACGCCGCGTCCCACGCATCATGCCCGACCCCGGGCAGCTCGACATAGCGCACCGGCGAGCCCGCCGCGGTCAGCGCCGCCGCCAGCCGCCGCGACGCCTCCACCGGCACGACCGGGTCCGCCCCGCCATGCACGATCCACGCGGGCACTCCCGCCACCCGGCGCGCGACCTCGCCCGCCGGGTCCGCCGCCCCAGGCACCACGCCGGGGTAGTCGTGCAGCGGCGCGACGAACCCGCAAACCGCGATGATCGCGGCAAAGCGGCGCGGGTCCCGGTAAGCGAGCTGCCACACGCCGTTGCCGCCCATCGAGATGCCGGTGAGATACACGCGGTCGCGATCGGTCGCGAACTCATGCTCGGCCCTCGCGAGCGCCGCCAATGCGAGCGCGCGCCCGTCGCGCCAGTTGCCGTTCGCGGGCGCTTGCGGGAATATCACGATCGCGGGGAAGCGCTCCGGGTGAACGCGGATCGCATGACCAAGGCCGACATCGGTCTGCGCGACCCCGTCCGCGCCACGCTCGCCCGAGCCGTGGAGGAACAGGATCACCGGCAGGTGGCGAGGGGCGTAGCGGGGGACGTAGATTTGGTAACGATGCGCTTGGCCGTCGACCGTGATGCTACGGTCGAGGAAGCCGGTCGTGCGCGCGTGCGCGGCGGCGGGGGTGAGGAGGGTTAGCCAGGCGAGCGCGGTTAGGAAGATGCGAGGCATGGGGCGAGGGTAGATTGATCGCGGCGGGCCGTCACGGGACTAAATCCCGTGACGTCGGACGGGTTCGCTCGCGCGACCCGCCGGCCGGAGTTCGGCTTATCGGAGCTTAGCTTTGCTAAGCTCCGGCCTCACTCGTAATCCCCCCCAAGATTCTGGTTCCGCGGCGGCGCGGCCGCCGTCAGCCGCAGCGCCTCAGCCGCGCCGGACAGCGAGCCGATCGCGTCGGGGGCTTCCTCGTCGTCGATCTGGACGCGTTGCAGGCCGGCAATGACCGACTCGCGCAGCTCTTCGGGGCGGACGTGCTCCTCGGCGATCTCGCGGAGCGCGACCACCGGGTTCTTGTCGCGGTCGCGCTCGACCAGCAGCTCCGCGCCGCCCGACACCTGCCGCGCGCGCTGGGCGGCGAGCAGCACCAGGTCGAACCGGTTGGGGATCTTATCGACGCAATCCTCGACGGTGACGCGCGCCATGGCCGCTTCCTTCACATGCTCGAACGGTAGGTAAGCGCGTCGCATAGGGCGCAATCCGGCCCGAAGTCAAGAAAGCCGCCGCCGCCTGTCCCGGATCGCGCGCGTTAACCTGCCGCAATCCGCTTGCCTCCCCGCCCGCGCGCGGCCATCACGCGCGCCCTATGGACGAGCACGCCCCCCAACCGACGTTCGATGTCGCGGGCAACCGGCTGACGCTGCTCGACACGGGCCCCAAGCGGCTGAAAGCGCTGCTCGACCTCGTCGCGGGCGCGCGGACGACGTTGCGGATGCTTTACTACATCTACGCCGACGACCGCGCGGGCGAGGCGGTGCGCGAAGCGCTGCTCGCGGCGCGGGCGCGGGGCGTGACCGTGACGCTGATCGTCGATGGGTTCGGGAGCGAGAAGGCGGCGCATGACCATTTCTTCGATCCGCTCCGGGCGGCGGGGGTGGAGGTGTGCAGTTTCGAGCCGCGCTGGGGCCGGCGCTATCTCTTGCGCAATCACCAGAAGCTCGCGCTGGCGGACGGCGAGAGCCCGCAAGCGCGCGCGATTATCGGCGGGTTCAACGTCGAGGATGATTATTTCGGCACCGTTGCCGATCAGGCGTGGCGCGACCTGGGGCTGTTGTTCGAGGGGCCGTGCGCGGGACGGATCACCGCCTATTTCGACGACCTCGCGCGCTGGACCGCGCGGCCCGGCTCGACGATCAAGCACCTGCGCCGCCTGCTCGCGCATCCGGCGGAGAATGAAGGGCGGGTGCAGTGGCTGCTCGGCGGGCCGAGCCGGCGGCTGTCGCCCTGGGCGCGCGCGGTCAGGAGCGCGATGCGCGCGGCGGAGCGCATCGACGTGATCGCCGCCTATTTCGCGCCGAGCCCGACCATGCTGCGCCGCCTCGACCATGCGGGCAAGCGCGGGCACCGGGTCCGCGTCGTCACCGCGGGCCGGATGGATCACCAGCGTGCGGTGGACGCGGCGCGCTTCACCTATGCCGGGCTGCTCCGCAAGGGCGTGCGCGTGTTCGAATATCAGCTCACCAAGATGCACACCAAGCTGTTCGTGATCGACGACGCCGTGTTCATCGGCTCGGCGAACTTCGATGTGCGGAGCACCTTCCTCAACATGGAAATCATGCTCAGGGTGGAGGACACCGCCTTCGCCGAGCATTGCCGCGCGTACGTCGAGGGCGAGATCGCGAACTCGGAGGAGATCACACCGGAGGTGTACCGCGCGCGCACGACGCCGTGGCGGCGGGTGAAGCAGGCGGCGGCCTATGCGATCATCGCGGTGGTGGATCTGGAAGTGACGAGAGGCTTAAACTGGGGTTGAGCGGAAGCTCGACCTTCACCCTCCAAACACCGCCAACCGGCTCAGCCCCGCATACAATGCCCCCGCCAGCAGCATCGCCGCGGGCAGCGTCAGCACCCAGGCCAGCGCGATCGCGCGCACCGTGCGCCATTGCAGCCCCGCCCCGTTGGCCGCCGACGCGCCCGCCACGCCCGAGGACAGGATGTGCGTGGTCGACACCGGCATCCCGAACCCTTCGGCGAGCAGGATGGTGGACGCCGCGACCAGCTCCGCCGACGCGCCCATGCCATAGGTGAGGTGGGTCTTGCCGATCCGCTCGCCGACCGTGACCACGATCCGCCGCCAGCCGACACAGGTGCCCAAGCCCAGCGCGAGCGCCACCGTCACCTTGACCCAGGTCGGGATGTAGCGCGTCCCCGGTTCCAGCCGCTTCGCGTGCGCATCGACCGCATCGACCTCGGCGGCGGTCATCCGCGTGCGGGCGTTCTTGTCCGTGTCGAGCAGGCGGGTGGTGTCGAGCACGAGGTACATATCCCCGCGCAGGTTCGGCGTCGCGGCGGCGGGGACGCGGCGGAGCGAGCCATAGGTGCGGATGCGCTGCGAGATGTCGCCCGACAACGCTGCCAAAGCCGCATAGGGCCGCGCGCCCTCCAGCTTGCGCGTCGCCAGCGTGTCGGTGAGCACCGTGCGTGCTTCCGCGGGGGTCAGCACCTGCCCGCCTGCCTGCCGCGCAAAGGCGTGCTCCGCACTCGCCGCCGACTGAACGAACGCGGGCGTCGCCGCGTCGGGCACGGTGCGGTTGAGCGCATAGGCGGTGGGCGCGCAGCCGATCAGGATCAGCATGATGAGCCCCATCCCCTTCTGCCCGTCATTGCCGCCATGCGCGAAGCTGACCGCCGTGCAGGTGAACACCAGCAGCGCGCGAATGCCGCGCGGCGGCGGCGCGTCGCCGTCGGGCTGGCGGTAGAGCACGGGATCGGGGGCGACGCGCTTCATCACCAGCAATAGTACGAAGCTGCCGACAAAGCCGATCACCGGGCTGATCAGGAGTGACACGAGCACCTTGGCCGCCTGGCTCCAGTCGACCCCGCCGACCGCGCCGGTGGACATCAGCCCGTTGGCGACGCCGACGCCGAGGATGGAGCCGATCAGCGCGTGGCTCGACGAATTGGGCAGGCCGAGCGCCCAGGTGCCGAGATTCCACGCGATCGCGGCGAGGAGCAGCGCGAAGATCATCGCATAGCCCGCGCCGCTGCCGACATGGAGCACGAGATTGACCGGGAGCAGCGTCACGATCGAGTACGCCACCGCGCCCGACGACACCACCACGCCAAGGAAGTTGAACGCCCCCGACCAGATCACCGCCAACGGCGCGGGCATCGCGCGGGTGTAGATCACCGTCGCGACCGCGTTGGCGGTGTCGTGGAACCCATTCACGAACTCGAACCCGAGCGCGATCAGCAACGCCAGCGCGAGGAACGCGAACACACCCAATGCCAACGTCTCGTCCGCACGCGCGACATCGCCCGCGATGCTGACGCCCGCATAGGCGAGCCCCGCCAGCAGCACGGCGAGGAACACCCACCGCCCGGCGGGGTGGATGCTCCCGCCCAGATTCGCGCGCGCGGGGGCGGCGGAGAAACCATCAAGTGCGGCGGTGGCCATGATCGCCGCTATGGCGCGATCATGCGACAAGCGTGTGACAGGGAAATGCACCGCAATCTTGATCCTCCCCGTTCACGGGGAGGGGAACCGCGACGCGAAGCGGCGTGGTGGAAAGGGTTGTGGGAGTGCGCACCCGGCCAGCCCCCCTCCACCACCGGGCTGCGCCCGGCGGGCCCTCTCCCCACTTGTGGCGAGGACTAAGCGCCGCTCGACGACGCGATCATCGCGCTTGCCCGCCGCGCCCCAGGTTTACCTGCGCGCCGACATAGAAGAAGCGCCCCAGCGGGCTGATCGGCGCGTTGGTGCCATAGCTGGCCGGGTCGGGCTTCTGGTCGGTCAGGTTGGTGACGCCGCCGTAAAAGGCGAACCCGCTCGGCAGCCGGTACCGCGCCTGCAGGTCATGCTGCCACAGCGCATCGGTGCGGATGTACCGCCCCGCGGCGATGGCCGGGTTGGCCGCGATCGCGGTTAGCGAGAAGGTCGGATTGATCGTCGCGTCGACCCAGCGCAGGTTATAGCTGAGCGTGAACCCGCCGAGCGTCCAGGTCGGCGAGAAGTTCGCGTTCCAGCGCGGCCCCGCGAAGCTGCTCCCCGGTCCGTTCCCGCCACGTTGGTCGAGACCGTTGTTCACCGTCCCGCCGGTGATCCCGACAAAGTTGATGTGATCGAGATAGCCGCCGACCAGCCGGAAATCGAAGGTGCCGACGCTCGCCGTGCGGAGCAGGTAATCGACGTTCACGTCCAGCCCCGCCGTATTGAAGCTCGCCACGTTCAGCGGGGTGACGGTAAAGCCGACGATCGAGCCGGGGACGAAGCCCAACCCCGCCGCAGTAGGGTTGTTGCGGATGTACGCGGCGTCGGCGCGGGTGATCGCGGCGCAGAACGGGTTGTTCAGCGTCGGCTGGTCGACGCACAAATTGGCGAGGTCGGACGGCGTCACCTGGTTGATCGCGTCGCGTAAGCGGATGTTGTACCAGTCGAACGAGGCGGTGAGGCCGCGCAGGAAGCGGGGGCGGAGCACCACGCCCGCGGTCCAGGTCCGCGCCGTCTCCGGCTTCAGCGCGGCGTTGCCCGACTGGACGCCGTTGACGAACGCGCCGGTCTGCAGCGCCTTGATCGAGGTCGCGCCGACCGCGGCCAGCGACGCCGCGCAGTTCGCGGGGCGGTATTGGGTGCCCAGGTTGATCTGGTCGGGCGTGCAGGGATCGGTGAAGAAGTTGGAGCTGCTGAAGCGCGGCTGGAACAGCTCGCCGATATTGGGCGCGCGCACGGCCTGGCCATAGGAGCCGCGAAACGTCACATCGCGGACCGGCGCGTACACGCCGTTGAACTGCCAGGTCTCGGTATCCCCGATGGTGGAGTAATGCGAATACCGCCCCGCCGCGCCGAACGACAGCGTCTGCGCGAAGCGCGCATCCTTGAGCAGGGGCACGTTCAGCTCGCCAAAGGCCTCCTTGACATCGAACTGGCCATAGCTCGGCAGCACGACCGACGGCTCGTCATATTCGTAGAAGCGCGCGTTGACGAGGTTTGCGCTGGGGCTGAAGCCGCTGGTTTCCTTGCGGTACTCGCCGCCGAACGCGAACTGGACCGGCCCGCCCGGCAGCGTGAAGAACTGGCCGAAGTCACCGGAGACCGACGCGCTTGCGACCTGCTGCGTGATGCGGGCGTTGCTGACGTCATTGACCTGGAAATAGCCGAGCTGCTGCGCCGTCGCAGGCCCGGGGCCGAACAGGCTAATCGGTACGCAGCCGCTGTTGGCGTTGGTCAGCGTGACCCGGCAAACGATCTGGCCGGTCGGGCTCAGCACCGCATCGATCGCGTTGGTGTAGCGGTCGGCCAGCCGATCGCCGATACGCGTGATCTGCACGTCGGTGCGACCGTATTCGTAATAGGCGTCATAGGTCGCGTGGCTGGAGATGCGGCCCGACACGTCGATCACGCCGCGATAGGTGCGCCGCCGGTCCGACTCGCCCTGGCGACCATAGTCGATGTCGTCGCGATTGATGTACAGCGTGTCCGCGCCCGCGAGGGCCGCCGCGGTGCGAATGGACTGCGGCACGAACGGGTTCGCGACCGCGACCGGCTGGAAATACGTGCCGAGATAGGCACCGAAGCTGGTCGCGCGGTTCTGCACGAACTTGCCTTCCAGCGAGACCTTGAACGCATCGGAGAAGTCGTAATGCGTCAACAGATTGACGTCATGCCGCTCCGTCTTCGGAAAGATGTCGCCCTGGTAGAAGCCCGCCACAGGGGTGTCGTCCGTGCCGCCGTTAGAATAATAGGCGACAGGTTTGCCCGCCGAATAGGGCTGGCCCAGCCCGTTGAAGCGCGGCGTTCCTTCATCGCCGATGAACACCGCGCCGTTCGGCGACTCGTTGGGATAGCGCAGACCGCCGGCCAGGATGTACTGATACGATCCCGGCGTGCCCGCAGCGTAGTTGTCATTGGGGATCAGGAACCGACGGTTCTCGAACCGCAGGAACTTGCGGTCGTCATTCGCGACCGGATCGTCGGCGTTATATTCATAAGCCAGCGTCAGATTGCCGCGGCCGTCGGCGAAATTGTGTCCGGCGATGACCGACACGAAGCGGTTCGCGCCGTCGCCATATTGCGACACGCCGAGCTGCGCGCGCGCGCTCAGGCCATCGAAGTCGCGCTTGAGAATGAAGTTCACCACGCCCGTGACGCCGTCCGCGCCGTACACGGCGGAGACCGCGCCGGTGAGCACGTCCACGCGCTCGATCAGGTCGGTGGGGATGGAGTTCACGTCCACCGCGGCGGTGTTCGGCTCGCCCGCGACATGCCGGCGACCGTTCACCAGCACCAGCGTGCGGTTGGTGCCGAGATTGCGCAGGTTGAGCTCGTTGAGACCGGCGATGCCGAACTGCCCGCTCGACACGCCCGCGCCGCCCGCGGTCTGCGTGACGTCGCGCGAACCGGTCAGCGCGGGAACACGCTCGAGAAAGTCGGTGACGTTGGTGTTGCCCGATTCCTGGATCGCGGCCGAGTTGAACGAGGTGATCGGGTTGGGCGCGGCGAACTCGGGGCGGGTGATGCGTGACCCGGTGACCACCACCTCATTGGCCTGCGCCTCGGCGGGGGCGGCGGTGTCGGCGGTGGCGGGGGCCTGCGCGGCGGCGCTCCCTTGCGCGCTCTGCGCCTGCTCGACGGGGGGCGGCGCGGGGGCCTGCGTCTGTGCGACGGCGGTGCCGGACACCAGCATCGCCGCGCCGGTAAGAAGGTAACGTCGAAACGCCGTATACATCGTAAACACTCCCTGTTCGTTCGACCTCCGTTCGTGCCGAGACGGGCCCGCGCGTCAACCGATCGAAGTAAAACGGAGACGTTTGCGCGCGCGGGTGATGCGTCGGTGCCACGCTTTGTTGCCGCCGCGATAACATAGCGCACCGGGTCCGGTGCTTTGCGCTTGGGACTGGGGCAAGTAGATGCGTATCAATTGGGGCAAAGGGGGCAGCGGCGATCATCAGGTCTGAGTTCGGCCGCCCGGCCCCGATCACGCGCCGCCACCTGCTCGCGCTCGGCGCGGGCGCGTCGCTCGCCGGCTGCGCGCGGGGGCGTGATGAGCACCGGCTGACGATGTGGGCGATGGGCACGACGGGCGAGAACGCGCCGCCGCTGATCCTCCCGTTCCAGCGCGCGACGGGCATCGGCGTCGATCTCCAGTCGATCCCCTGGACGGGCGCGCACGAGAAATTGCTGACCGGCTTTGCGGGCGACTCGCTCCCCGATGTGATGATGGTGAGCAATTACTGGCTCGCCGAGATGGCGCAGCTTGGTGCGCTCGCGCCCCCACCGGCGGACCACGCGCTGCTCGCCGACCAGTTCCCGGGCGCGCTCGCCTCGGTGACGGTGGGCGGGCACGCGGTGGCGGTGCCGTGGACGGCGGACAGCTGGGTGCAATTCTACCGGCGCGACCTCCTCGCCGCGGTCGGCCACGACGCGCCGCCGACCGCCTGGGCCGAGTGGCTGGCGATGGCGCGCGCGATGAAGCGGCGGCATCCCGACCGCTTCGCGACCTTTCACCCGCTCGACTGGCCCGAGCCGCTGTTCAACTTCGCCGCGCAGGGGAGCGAGCCGCTGCTGCGCGACCGGAACGCGCGGGGGAACTTCGCGTCGCCCAGCTTCCGCGCCGCGCTCGCGTTCTACAAGCAGGTGTTCGACGAGCGGCTGTCGCCCGCGATCACCTTTGCCGAGTCCGGGGACACCTATCTCGATTTCAGCCGCGGCTGGTTCGCGATCCTGCCCTCAATCGCGATCACGATCGGCGACCTGCGCCGGCGGACCGCGCTGGTCGCGCCCGGGCAGTGGGGCGCGGCG
>CAXTTU010000032.1:0-3337 GCA_964247225.1 uncultured Sphingomonas sp.
GCCGCCGTGCCGGCTCATGTAGCGCGCGCACTCGCCGCCGCCCATGGAGTAGCCGATCACCGTCACGCCGTCGGTCGCGCCGGTCGCCTGCATCACGTCGGCGAGGTCGTCGGCATAGGTGTCCCAGTCATAGCCGCCCCAGGGCTGGCCCGAGCGGCCGAAGCCGCGCCGATCATAGTTGATCACGCGGTGGCCCGCCTCGACCAGCTTCATCGCCAGCTTGTCGAAGCTGTCGGCGTTGAGCGGGTAGCCGTGAATGAGGATAACAGGAGGCGCGCCGGCGTCGCCCCAATCCTTGTAGAAGATCTCGGTTCCGTCGCGGGTCTTGGCCAAGGGCATGATCGCTTCTCCGATGATGACGGACTCACGATCCGAGCCCGCGTCCTGCGAAAAGCGCCGTTCCAAGATGGCGTGGCTACTTGCCGCCTCGATCATCTATGGCGGGAATGGGTCTGGAAAAACCGGCATTATCTCGTCTGAAACCTTCAACTTCTCCGAAGCCTTCGCCGCGATTTTCGTAGCGGTTGAACCGCTTCCGCGAGGAAGGCCAGCGCCTCTTGCGCGTCCGGGAGGACTGACGCCGCGCGACTTACGGGTTGGTGTCCGATCGCTGGCCGCGGAAGCGCTCGATCAGCCATGTCGCGGCCGGGCCGGGCGGCGTATCGGCGCGGTAGATGGCGTCGAGCCCATAGTCGAACGGCGCGAGATCGGGCAGGTCGAGTTCGACCAGCACACCGGCGGCGATGTCGTCCGCGACCCGGGCGAGCGGCATCATCCCCCAGCCGATCCCCGCGCGCAGCAACATGTGCTTGGCGTCGAGGTCGGCGAGCCGCCAGGTGTGGCTGGCGCTGACGCTGAAATCCTTGCCCTCCGTCACCGGAGATCGGTCATAGATCACGAGTTGGATATGCTCGCGCGCGGTGCCCGGCGGGTGACCACCCGCACGGGCGAGAGGGTGGTGCGCGCCGGCCACGGGCGTCATCCGCAGGCTTCCCACGCTGATCCGCCGCAGCTCATCGAAGTCCGCCGTGAACGGACCGCTGATGCCGACCGTGGCCGTCTTCTCCAGCACAAGGTGGGCGACCGCGCCCAGCGTTTCCATGTGAAGGGTGAGCTTCACCGTCGGGAACTCGTTACAGAAGGCGGTCAGGGCGTCGATGATACGGGACGGGGACAAGAGGCAGTCCAGCACGAGGTGCAACTCGCCCTCGAGCCCCTGCGACATGCCGGCGACCTTGGCGCGCAAGTTGCTGACACCGACCACTACCAGGCGCGCCTCGGCCAGCACCACACGGCCGGCTTCGGTCAACTGCGGCTTACGGCTGGTCACACGATCGAACAGGGAGACGCCGAGCTGTGCCTCCAGGTTGCTGACGGTGTAGCTGACGACGGACAGCGCCCGGTTCATCCTGCGGGCGGCCGCAGTGAAGCTGCCACCCTCCACCACGTGGATCAAGACCTGCAACTGGTCGAGCGTAGGTGTGCCTGGGCCTGCGGACATACGAAAAATCCGAAGAGAAAGAGCGATCTTATCCGGATTGTCGTAACCCGCAAAGGCGGTCAGGACCGTTGGGGAGCCGTGTGAAGTTGGCCTCATCGCGGATATGAGCCGGCCCGACTATCTCGGGTGAGTTGCCTTCGGCGAGGATGTTGGTCACGGAACCGAGGTTTGAGGTACGCTCAGACAGACCGGCCCCGGCCCAAGCGGCCTTGTGTAGGTTTTCTGTTCCGTTGCTACTCAGACCCCGGGACGAACAATTCGCAAGTGGCGGCGGCTCAGTTCGTCGACGCCGTTTCCGGGTTCAATCCCGCCGAAGCGGGGCTTATCAACGATCTCCATAACGGCATGGAGTTCGTGCCCGTGTCGTCACTGTTCCGAGGTTCTGACATGGCCGTCGCGAGCAGCCGGGCGTACTGACTGGCGCACGCGCCGCCGGAGCAGGTCGTGGTGACGTTGTTCGGCCGCGGCCAGAAAACTCGACACCTCCTCCCGAACGAGGGTGTCGCTAAGCTCGAAACCGTCGAACTTCGCGTATAGCGGCGCGAGTAGCTGTTGGACGATCCGGCCAAGGTCTTCCCCGATCGCGCCGACGGTGGTCGTCAGTATACATTGGGCATGGTCCGCGTCCGCGCGCCTGGTTCCCGGAACAAACGAACGCCGGCGAGGGCTAGACCATGCAATGAGTTCTCGTCCAGTCAGTCCCGCATAACGGACGCGCAAGGTGATTTTTGCGTGAGGCCTGTTGAGCGCGGTCGCCAGCCGCGCCGCGTGACGGAGCAGTTCCGCGGTGCGCCAGATCGGCAGCGTGAGATCGAAGACGACGCCGGGGTCCTGCGTGTCACTATCTTCCTGGTAGCCGCGACGAAGATAAGCACGCCCGACCGGCTCCACTCGCCAGAAATCGCTGTGCGCGGCATCACCGAATGTGAGTTCAACGGTCGGGTTACCCAGCCAGCACTCGACACCCCCGTCCCTTGTCATCGGACGAAGCCCACGGCGCGTCGGCACCCAGAAAGGGGGCCACCCCGTATCTCCCTCTCCTACTCTTCGCAGCGAGGCCATAAGGTCGCCTAGTGTGACCTCGGCTCCGGGCTCAAAGGCGTACGCCGCCTCATAATACCCCCGCGGCTGGCGGGCCCATGCATCGTCGGGCAGCCCGGCCGTGAGCTCGGCGAAGCGCCTTTGGCAGGCGTGGATGAACCCCTCCAAGCCTGTCGCGGGCGCGACGCGCTCGACCAACCCAAGCACTGAAAGGATGGCGAACGCGCTCTCCAAACGCAGAGTGAGTTCGCCCCGCTCGAAGCTGGTGATGGTGGGCGGGCTGACGCCGGCAAGACCCGCAAGCTCGCGCTGGGTCAACTTCTCGGCCTTGCGTCGAGCGATGGCCTCTTGGACGAAGGTCGGCCAATCCAAGGGGCTGATCATGCGAGAGTCCGATGTGCTTGAGCGTCGACAATTTCGGCAAAGCGCGCGCGAAAGTCGTGCGGGGGTGCCGCGCGCGCCGCAATGAGGGTTGGAGCGCGCGCAAACGCCTGCGCGAGGCGGAGTAACGCGGTCTCCACTGCCCGCCTCGGCAAACCGACCGCTTGGCCTAAGCCGATGAGCAGCGCGGGATTGAGGGTGTCGAGCGGACGCACGCGACCGTCGATGGCCAACGCAGTGTCGCGGTCGTAACTGTCGTAGATAACCGTGCACAGAAGGTCATAGGCTGGACTCAGCCTGAGCCCGCCAGGCGTTTCCAGGAGCGAGAAGTTTTTCAGGTGCGCGTCGGCATCACCCACCACCAGACTGAATACCAAGCGACGGAAGAAGCGCTGGAGATCGATAACCGGAAGC
>CAXTTU010000032.1:3347-16579 GCA_964247225.1 uncultured Sphingomonas sp.
GCCGAATGACGGCTGATCGCCTCCGCTACTTCTTCATAGCCGCCCTGGTATTTGCCCTTGAAGTCACGCCCGCGCGGGCGTGCCAGGATTTGCGCGAAGTCCTCCAATCGCAATTTGGTTGAGCCCGCGCGATCGAAGCGCTCGACGAGAAGCGCTACCCCGTCCACCCCCGTAACCGTTCCGATCGAGCCTGCAGTAACTTCGTGAACGCCCAGAACCTCGCGCGCGAGCCTCAGCGTGAGGTCCTCATTCTGGACAAGGGTGGGTACGTCCGGCGAGTTGAACTTGGCGAGGTGCGTCGCGGGCTCTTCCGGCAAGCGGGAGGCCTGGAAACGCCCTTGCTCGTCGCGGTAGGCGAGCAGCTTGCGCTGAACGCCCGAAACGCTGCGCCTGGCGTGTACGGCGGCGTCCTCCAGCTGCGTCCGCGGGTGTGGTACCGGTGTCGGTGGTCCTGCAGGTGTCACCCCGATGGCACCGATACAATCCGAGCCGTAGGCGAGCAGCAACCCTAGATCATCTTCGGCATCTACGTCCGAGCTGCGCGCCTGAACTCCCCGGAGCCAGCCTTCGGCACCCAGATGCTCGAATACCGGGTGCAGGCCAGCGGACCAGCGGTGTTCGCGCTCGGAAACGGGAAGTGCACAGGCGATTTCCTTGTTCCACCCCGCGTCATAGAGGAACCGCGTACCTGCGCTGCCAACCTCCTCAAGGATGCCTGCCCGTTCGCCCTTGAACTCGATGATCGCACGACGCTGGGCCATAAGGAAATCCAAGCCGGATATACCTCCGGTCAAAGTCGTACTATCGCGGACAGCTACAGGTGTCTATGACACATGCAGCGTCCTGCGTGGACAAGTGCGTTGAACTCGGCGGTAAACATGGGTGCGACCGAGGGAAACTAAGGATGGTGATTTCGGCTCTCTTCCGGTCACGGACGACGCCTGACATCGTGATGTCGATCCGCCCCCGAGCACCACGCCGCGACGGCGAGTCGCATCGTCGCACGGCTACGTTGAAGCTGTTCTTGGCCCTCGCTAAGCCGCTGGTGTGAGACGATTACGTCCACAAACAAAGGGGACGAGCGGTGCAGCGCCAGACATATGTGGCTCAGGGGCGGCTCGCCGTGCGGGAAATCCGGCTGGAAGCCGCGAGCAAGGGTCGGCATGGCATTCAGGTCATGGGCTTCGAGCAGCTCGCGGCCCGGCTCGCCGGCGGCTTCGTGAGCGGGATCGAGCCGGACGCGCTCCGCGACGCGATCCAGGCCGCATTGCCTGTCACTGACCTGGGCGAGCTCGACGGCATCAAGGGCCTGCCCGGTTTCGTTGGCGCTGCGGCCGACACCCTCCACAAGGCATGGCGCGCGCGTGTTGACCTGTCCGTCCGTTCGGATGAGCATCCTAGGCTGGCCGCGATCGCCGCGCTCGAGCAGGCCGTCGTCGACCGGCTGCCTGCCGCCATGCTGCGTCCGTGCGACCTGTCGATACAGGCGTTATCCCGGCTTCCGCATGCTCCTGCCCTGTTCGGGTCGATCGAGCTCGTCGGCCACTCCGAGCTCTCGCCGTGCTGGCGCGACCTCCTGTTCGCGCTTGCCGACAAGCTGCCGGTCCGTTGGAACGCGGGCCCACGCTCGGTGCCCGACTGGCTGCACGGTTCGGCTGTCGAGCTGGTGTCGACCGAGCCCGCCGCGCCTACGGTCCAGGCGATCACGGCGGCAACCGGCTACCATGAGGCGGTCGAAGCGCTGCGCTGGGCGCGCGAGCTGATCGCGACCGGGCAAGCGCGCCCGCATGAAATCGCGATCGCCGCCGCGGCACCGGCGACCTACGATGATGTGTTCTTGGGCCTGCGCGCTGACGCCAATATCGACCTTCACTTCGTCCACAGCGTTCCCGTTGTGTCGACACGAGAGGGTCAGGCAGCGGCCGCGCTTGCAGACGTGCTGGTGCGTGGGCTGTCGCAAACGGGCGTGCGCAGGCTCGCGACGCTGCTCGGCGACGAACCCGGGCCGTTTGCGAACCTACCAAAGGGTTGGCAGCGCATACTTCCAGCAGGTGCCCCGCTCGCTACGCCTGCGGCATGGGAGCGGCTACTGACGGGGCTGAGCGCGAACGCCTGGCCCGACGGGATCGATCACGCTCCCACTCTGCGTGCTATCATCGATATGCTTGCCCAAGGCACCGCAACCGCGGCCGAAACCGGCGAGGCACTGCTTAGCGGTGCCGCTCGCCGCATCTGGCGGCGCGCGCTCAGTTTAGGCAGCCCCGCGGCGGTGGATATCACGATAGCGGCGCTCCGGCGCGAGGACGAGTGCGAGGCATGCGTGTCGGTAGCCTGGATGCCCGCGTCGGCGTTGGCCGCCTCGCCTCGACGTTTTGTACGGCTCCTGGGGCTGACCTCGTCGCAATGGCCGAGGCGCATTGCCGAGGATCGGCTCGTCCCCGAGCACGTCATTCCTGTCCATGAACTCGACCCGTTGCCGGTGTCGGCGGCGGACCGGCGCGACTTTGCGACCATCCTCGCCACCACGACCGACCAGGTGGTGCTGTCGCGCGCCAGGCGCGACGAGGAAGGCCGTTTGCTGGGTGCAAGCCCGCTCATGCGCGGTCAGCCCGCGGCCACCTATCTTCGGCGCAACCGCCGCCCGGCTCACGCCATGAGCGAGACCGACCGGCTGCTGGCGCGCGCGGACGATTTTGGCGCGCACGACCAGGCGAGCTCGGCCGCACGTTGCTGGAGCAATTGGCGCAGTCCCCACATCACGCCCCATGACGGCCATGTCCGGCCGGACCACCCACTGATCCTGGCGGCGCTCGATCGCGTGCAGTCGGCGAGCTCGTTGTCCAAGCTGCTCCGCAACCCGCTTGGGTTCACGTGGCGCTACGCGCTGGGGCTGAAAGCCCCGGAGACGGCCGAGGATGCGCTCGTGCTGGACGCGCGGGCGTCCGGCGAGCTGCTCCATCACCTGCTCGACCATGCCGTGCGCCTGATCGAGACCCGGGGCGGGTTGGCGTCTGCGCAGGTGAACACGCTTATAGGTTCGATCGAGGAAGCGGCTTCGGCCGTTGCGGGCCTGTGGGAGAGCAGGCAGGGTACCCCGCCCGGCGTGGTTTGGCACCGCACCCTCAGCGACACGCGCGAGGTTGCTTTAGCCGCGCTCACAGGCGGCGGCGAGCCGCTCGACGGACAGCGTTGCTACACCGAGGCACCGTTCGGGGGGCAGACGGCGAGATCGAACGGGCCGGTGCCCTGGGACGTAGGCCACCCCGTCATGGTCGAGGGCACGGGATTTCGGGTATGGGGCTATATCGATCGGCTGGACGTGTCGGCTGACAGCGCCCGCGCCCGCGTCCATGACTATAAGAACGGCAAGTGCCCCAAGGACCCGGTTGTCCTGGGCGGCGGGAGCGAGCTTCAGCGCTGTCTTTACATGCACGCGGTCGCGCGCTGCTCGGGCACCATGTCGAGGTGGAGGCATCGCTGATCTATCCGCGCCACGGGATCACGCGGCCGCTGGATGATGGTCCGGGCACGCTTGAGGCGCTCACCGGGCATCTACGCGCCGCCCGAGAGAGTTTGGCGCAAGGGCGCGCCCTGCCCGGGCCCGACACGGGTCATGAATATGACGACCTCGCGTTCGCGCTGCCGGCCATGGCCGACAAGGGCTGGTGTCGGCGCAAAGCCGAACCCGCGCGCGTGGCCATGGGCGACGCGGTGCTCGTCTGGGAGGCGATCTGATGAACATGATGACGCCCGTGCTCGCGGACGCGCAGGCCAGGCTCACCGCCATGACGGCGCACGATCGATCGCTCCTGGTCGAGGCGGGCGCGGGCTCGGGCAAGACGGCGGTTATGGCCGGGCGACTGGCGCTGCTACTCGCCAGCGGCGTGGAGCCCAAGCACATTGCGGCGGTCACGTTTACCGAGCTCGCCGCAAGCGAGCTGCTCGCGCGCGTGCGCGACTTCGTGGATGACCTGCTCGACGACATGGTGCCCCGCGAGCTCGAGCTGGCGCTGCCGGACGGGCTGTCGGCCGAACAGCGCGCCCTTCTTGGGCAGGCTTGCACGTCACTCGACGAGATCACCTGCTCGACGATCCACGGTTTCTGCCAGCGGCTGATCAAGCCGTACCCGGTCGAGGCGGACATCGACCCTGGGGCCTCGCTCATCGACCCGGCGCAGGCGGATCTCGCGTTTGACGACGCGGTCGACCGTTGGTTGCGCGACCTGCTCGACGGTGATGCCCCGAGCCTCGTGTCCGAGCTGGTATTTCAGGACCCGACCCAGGCGGTCGAACTCGTGCGCGAGGTGGCGTACGCGCTTCGGCGTTACCGTAGACTAAGCGCACCGCCAGCCCCACCGATCGCGCCCTTGGTGAGGACGTTTCGGGAGGCGGCAACTGCATTCCACGAGTTTGTCTCGGGGGCGGTCGCGCGGGAGCCGGAGAGCATCGAGCTCGGGGAAGCGTTCAACGGCATGGCGGACACCGTCGCCGTCGGCGCTTCGCGTGAGGACCCGGCCACGCTGGTCGGACTGCTGACCGCGACCGCTCACCCGTCCTTGTGCAAGAAGGACGGTGCCTTTTCGCAGTACCGCTACAAAGGTAAGTGGGAAACGGCCGCAAGGGCAGCGGGTTTGTCGAGGAACGACGGTGGCGCCCTGAACACAAGGGCGACCGATCTTCACCGCGAGGCCTGCGAGGCCTGGACGGCGCTTCTCCAGGCCGTCGCGGGCCGGGTACTGGCTGAGCTGATCGAAGCGGCTAAGCCTGTAGTGCGGACCTTCCGCGACTATAAGCGGTCCGCGGCGCTGCTCGACTTTGATGACCTGATCTTCGCCACGCGCGACTTGCTTCGCGATCATGAACCGGTACGGCGCGCGCTGGGCGACCGCTACCGCCACCTGCTTGTTGACGAGTTCCAGGATACCGACCCGCTCCAGTCGGAGATCTTCTGGCGGCTGTGCGGCGACCCGGCAGACGGCGTCGATCCGAGCGACTGGACAGGTTACGCGATCAGGCCCGGTGCCCTTTTCCTGGTCGGCGACCCCAAGCAGGCGATCTACCGATTTCGGGGTGCGGATGTCGCCGCCTACGTCCGCGCGCGCGACGCGATCCGGGCAGGCGACGGACACAACCTGCTCACCATCTCGACCAATTTCCGTTCGTGCGCGGGCATTCTGTCATTCGTGAACGAGCGGTTCGAGCCGCACATGGGCGAGGACAAGGGCCAGCCTGGCTTCGCCGCGCTCGACCCGTTTCACCCCGACCCGCCGTCGGGCCTGTGCGTGTTGGCGCTGGATGTCGCGTGCGCGGACGAAAACGGCTCCGCGTCGGCCGAGCGACAGCGCGACTGCGAAGCAGAGGCCGTTGCGGACCTGTGCGTCCGGCTGATCGGTTCGCACGTCATCACCGATCGAAGGGCGGGCGGCGAGCGTCCGTGCCGGCCGGGTGACATCGCGCTTCTCGCACCCACCGGTACCGACCTGTGGCGATACGAAGAGGCGCTCGAGCGCCGCGGTGTGCCGGTCGCCACCCAAGCCGGCAAGGGGTTCTTTCGTCGTCAGGAGGTGCAGGACCTAATCGCGCTCACCCGCGTGCTCGCCGACAGCCGCGACACGCTGGCGCTGGGGGCGCTACTCAGGGGGCCGCTCATAGGGCTGACCGAGGAGGAGCTGCTCGACTTGGTCTGGGAGCAACCCCGCAACCCTGAGCGGTCGGACTCCCTGCCCCGCCTCCATGTATCGGCCGATCTGGATGCGGTCACGCATTCGGTGGCGAAGGAGGTGCTGGCCAAGCTTCAACAGCTCCGGCGGCGGATCAACGCCACCACGCCGCACCAGCTCCTCGCGGAGGCGGTCGACATGCTCCGGGTCCGGCCGGTGCTGCTCCATCGACATGGCGGCCAAGCGGAGCGCCCGCTCGCCAATGTCGACCTTTATCTTAGCTTGGCGCGACCGTACGGCGTGCGGGGCTTACGCGCCTTTTCGGACGCGATGACAGCCGCTTGGGAAGGCAAGAGCCGCGCCGCCGAGGGCCGGCCGGACGCTCAGGAAGAGGCGGTGTCCCTGTTCACGGTTCACGCCTCCAAGGGCCTGGAATGGCCAGTGGTGGTGCCGATCAACACCATGACCGCGATCAAGAGCGCTGAACCCACTGTTGTCGACCGCGACGCGGGGCTGTTGTTCATGCCGGTAGTGGGCGTGAAGCCGTCCGGCTACGCCGCGGCGCTTGAGGCCGAGAAGGCCGAGCTCGACCGCGAGCGGACGCGCCTCTGGTACGTCGCGGCCACGCGCGCGCGCGAGCTTTTAGTTCTTCCCCGACCGGATATCTCCGGGCCGGGCAACAGCTGGGCCAGGCTGATCGATCTTGATCTGGGCGCGCTGAAGCCGATCGACGTATCGCACCATGATGACGGGTTCGAGCTTGGCGGCAATGATGTTGCGAACGAGCAGTCGCGTGAAATATTCGTCAGCGAGGCAGTCGCGATCGTCTCGGCCAGTTCAAAACTGCGCTGGACCGCCCCGAGCCGCGACGAGGGGCGAGGTGGATCGGCGGACGCCCCAGCCGAGCCGACCGTCGTGCTGAGCGATGTCGACGAGATGAGCGGCACTGCTCCCGTGATCGTAATCCAGGGCGGGCGCGAGCGCGGGCTGGTCATACATAAGCTGTTCGAGGAAGTGCTGACCGGCGAGTGTGGGGATGACCACGTCGGCCTCGCCGCGCGCGCGGGCGAGCTGATCGAACATCTCGGGCTCGAACCAGTGACCGATCCTGCTCAGGGCATCTCGGCGGACGAGATCGCCGCGACCGTGGTTCGCACCTTTGCCCTAGCCGAAGTGGAGAGGGTGCGCGCGCGGCTCGTACCCGAGCTGCCGGTGTACGGGACCGAGCAGATGGATGATGTCAAGATCGCCATCACGGGCATCGTGGACGCGATTAGTATCGGACCGGACGGCACGCCGGAGCTGGTGATCGACTGGAAGAGTGACGTGACACCCGATCTCGCCACTAAGTCACAGTATCGCGATCAAGTACGGCGTTACCTCGACGTGACCGGGACGCCGAAGGGCATGGTGGTGTTCGTCACCACGGGTGAAATCATGGCGGTAGAGTAAACGTCAGAGTTCGTATCCATGCGATGCGAGATGCTGCACCATGCCCGCGGCTTCCCAGCTTCCGGGGCGGCTGACCACCATCGCCGCGTCCTCAGCCAACATCGTCAGGATGTCAGCTGGCGCGAGCGGGCCGTGGGTGGTCGCGCCACCGCGCTGCTCGTCGGCCTCTGTGCAGCGCCGCGCAAGTTCGGCCAAGTCGGCCGCTACCGCGTCGCTGACCTCGAGTTGCATGATCGGCATCGAACGTCCCTTCCAAAAACGGGGGTGATCGCACGCTTCAACGAGCCCGGGCCCCTCCTACCGGATCAGTACGACCTTGACCTCGGCCGCGTCGGCGACCTCTTTCCATTTCCGGTCGGCGGTCCACGCCGGCAGCTTGTCGCGCCTGGCCAGCGCCAGGCAGAACCGGTCGCCCAGGCTCAGCCCGGCATCGACCGTCACCGCACGCAGGCGACCCGCCTCCCAGCAGAGCTCGGCGTCAGCTGGCACGAGCGCAATCGGCAGCGGCCGGAGCATCTGGCCGACCAGCTCGACCGGCATCCCCAGCCGGTGATAGTGGGACGCGACCTCGGCCATGTTGACCACGCTCATGCGCGCGTCGGCGAGCGCGCCTTCGACTTTCTTACCGCCCGGCTCTCCGCGCAGCATGGCGAGCAGTGCGGAGGCGTCGAGCACGACCGCGGTCACTCACCTGACTCGGCCACGCGTCGATCAAGAAAGTCGGCAACGGAGGCGCCGGGCACGTCGGCATATTGCTTGGCGAGCGCCCGCGCGTTGGCGATGATCTGCGATGCGGTCCGAAGCACGACGCCATCGGCTGTTTCGTCGAGATACACCGAGCCGCCCGCGCCGAGCCCCAATCGCTTGCGGACGTCAGCGGGCAGGCTCATGCGACCGCTAGCAGTGATTGCGACCTGGACCGGCATCTTTGCGGCTCTCGACAGCTATGGCGTAATGATTGCAGTATGGCACGACGGTGCTTTCATGGCAAACAGGTGCAGAAGACTCCGGTCGGCCATACTGAGGTATGCGCGGGCAGGTTGAGCGTCGAATTGTGAACGCGCCATCGCTGCTTAGCCACATAGGGCTGTGTTGTCTGGCCTAGCTATGCAGGATCGCTTATACTCGTTCGTGGCCAGTCCTGCTAAGGGTGGCTCGCAAGGGTGTATCTCTCGCGCAATAAACTGTCCGACACCGGCGGAGCGCTCGTGTGGCGACACCATCGTCGGCCATGGTTGACCTACGCCCGCTCGACCCGCACGATCGCGCCTTTAAGCGGGGGAGCGGGTCATGCGGCATTGGTGGGTGGCTGTCTACGGTGGTCTGTCGCTTCTCGGCGCTCCCGCCTCGGCGCAGAACTACGACCAGCGGATCGCGCGAGTTCTCCGCCAGAACCCGCTAATTGACGGGCATAACGACTGGGCGGAGGCCCTTCGCGAGCGGGAGGGCGACGGGCGCTGGACGATCGACCTCGCCCGCGGACTCCACGACCGGCCGGTGCCGTACAACACAGACATCGCGCGGCTGCGCGCGGGGCAGGTCGGGGGACAGTTCTGGTCGGTCTGGGTCGACCCGAACCTGCCCGGCCCCGAACAGGTGGAGCAGACGCTCGAGCAGATCGACCTTGTCCACGCGATCGTCGCCCGCTATCCCCGCGACCTCGCGCTCGCGCGCACCGCCGCGGACGTGCGGCGGGTCCACGCGCAAGGCCACGTCGCCTCGCTCATCGGGGTGGAGGGCGGCGGCCAGATCGACAGGAGCCTGTCGGTGCTACGGACCTACCACGACCTCGGCGCAGGCTATCTGACGCTCACGCATGTGCTGACAATCCCCTGGGCCGACTCCGCGACCGACGACCCGCGCCACGGCGGGCTGACCCCGTTTGGCGAGGAGGTGGTCCGCGAGCTCAACCGCTTGGGAATGCTGGTCGACCTCGCGCATGTCAGCGAGGGCGCGATGCGCGCCGCCCTGCGCGTGTCGCGCGCGCCCGTCATCTTCTCGCATTCGAGCGCGCGCGCGCTCGACGACCATCCGCGCAACGTGTCGGACGAGGTGCTGCGGCTGGTGGCGGCGAATGGCGGCGTGGTGATGGTGAACTTCGCGCGCATCTACATTTCGGATGATTATCGCCGCTGGTCGGCGGAGGAGAATGCGGAAAAGGCGCGGCTCAACGCGCCGCCGTACGGCGGGCTGTTCGTGGGCCAGCCGGACAAGGCGGCGGCGGCGCTCGCCGAGTGGGAGCGCGCGCACCCGGCCCCACGCGTCACGCTGGCGCAGGTGGCCGATCATATCGAGCACATCGCCAAGGTGGCGGGCGTCGACCATGTCGGGCTTGGCAGCGACTTCGACGGGGTGGGCAATGCGCTGCCCGAGGGGCTTGGCGGCGTCGATACCTATCCCGCGCTGCTCGCCGAGCTGATGCGGCGCGGATGGAGCGACGCCGACATCGCCAGGCTCGCGGGCGGCAATCTGCTGCGGGTGATGGAGCGGGCGGAGCAGGTCGCGGCGCGCCTGCGTGACGAGCCGCCCAACACCGTGCCGATCGCGGTCGCCGACCGGGCGGTCCCGGCCCGCTGAGCCGCGCTACCGTCGCCCGCCGGCCCGGCGCCGCTCGGGTACGGCGGAGCGGGTGCGCTGTTCCTCGTGGATGTCGAGCAGCGAGCGCATCAGCTCATCGTCGCCGCTCGCCATCACGCCGATGATCTCCGCCTCGTCGCAGCCCTCGGCGACGAGATAGGCGTGCCCCATGGTCGAATCGATATACATCGACTCGCCCTCTCCGAGCGTCACCGGATCGTAGAAGTCGGTGTGAACGACGATCCGGCCCCGGACGACGTAGAAGAACTCCTCGCCCGCGTGGCGCACCAGCGGGCCGAATTCGTCGAGCGACTTGGCGCGTACCTTGGCCGTCACCGGCACCATTCGCTTGCGGCGCAGCTCGGTGCAGAGATAATAGTAATCGTAGTTGGGCGTCTCCACCCGCACCGCATGGGCGAGGTCGCCGATGCTTCGGCGCGCGGTGACGGATTGGGCTTCGGCGTCCGCGCTCTCTTCCGCGAACAGCTCGCTCATCCGCATCCCCAGCCGTCGGCTGACCTGCTGGAGCTTGTCATAGGTGAGCGTCAGCCGGTCATGCTCGACCTTGGAAAGCGTGGAGACCGGGATGCCACTCTTCGCGCTCATCTCCTTCAGCGTCCAGCCGTGCCGGTCGCGTAAGCCCCGGAGCAGGGTGCCGAGCGTTGGCGTGGCGGCGGTGGGCACGATGCTCCTCTCGAAAGCCATTGACGACGTTTCCGATTGGGATAACATCGTCCCGATCCGATAACGCGCGTGGTCGATCTTACCGGTCGGTCGTCGCGGGGGCAATCACCCGTCGGCAAGGGGGAAGCGGCGATGCGGTTCTGGAAACTCGCGGTCGGACTGATGGCGCTGGTGAGCGCGGCATTGCCCGCCCAATCCACCGATCCGCTTCTCCCCACGCCGCTTGCGCCTCGTACATCGGTCGCGCCAGCCGCCGCACCGGCCGCGCCCGTCACGGTAAGCGCGCACCAGCTTACCGCCGAGGACGCCAATGCGTGGCTCGACGGCTATCTCCCTTATGCGCTCCACTCGGGCGACATCGCGGGCGCGGTGGTTGTCGTGGTCAAGGACGGGCAAGTGCTTACCGCGCGCGGCTTCGGCTATGCCGACGTCGCCAAGAAGACGCCGGTCGACCCGTATCGCACGCTGTTCCGCCCGGGCTCGGTGTCGAAGCTCATCACCTGGACCGCGGTGATGCAACAGGTGGAAGCGGGCAGGATCGATCTCGACGCGGACGTGAACAAGTATCTCGATTTCCACATCCCGGATTATCACGGCCAGCCGATCACCATGCGGCAGATCATGACCCACACCGCCGGGTTCGAGGAGGCGGCGAAGAACGGCTTCCGCGGCCAGGCGAGCGACCTCAAGCCGATCGGGCAATATCTCAAGGCGTGGACACCCGAGCGCATCTTCGTGCCCGGTACCACGCCCGCATACTCCAACTGGGCCACGGTGCTGGCGGGGTATATCGTCCAGCGCGTCTCGGGGCAGAGCTTCGACGATTATGTCGAGCAGCACATCTTCAAGCCGCTCGATATGCATTATGCGAGCTTCCGTCAGCCGCTGCCTGCGGCGATCGCGCCCTATATGTCGACCGGCTATTCGCAAGCATCGGCCAAGCCCAAGGGGTTCGAATGGATTCAGGTCGGCCCGGCGGGTTCGCTGTCCGCCTCGGGCGTGGACATGGCGCGCTTCATGATTGCGCATCTGCAGAACGGGCGCGGCATCCTGAAGCCCGAAACCGCGGCGATGATGCACAACAGCCCGCTCGCGCGCGTCAATCCCAAGTCGTTGATCCCGCCGCTCAACCGGATGGAACTCGGCTTTTTTGAGATGAACGCGAACGGGCATGAGATCATCGGCCATCTCGGCGATGTCGAGGCGATGCACACCTCGCTGGCGCTGTTCATGAAGGAAGGCGTGGGCCTGTATCTGTCGGTGAACAGTGGCGGCAAGGCAGGGGCGGCGCACCCGTTGCGCGTCAATCTGTTGCAGGACTTCGCCGACCGCTATTTTCCCGCCACCGGGCAGGACGGCCACGTCGACGCCGCCACCGCCCGGGCGCACGCGGAGGCGATGGCGGGTCTGTACGAGGCCAGTCGCCGCGGCGCGTCGAGCTGGATCAGTGCGATCTACTTCCTCGGCCAAGCCAAGGTGTCGGTCGATGGCGACGGGCGGCTGGTCATCCCGGCGGTCAAGGACGCGTCGGGCGCGACCGAGCGGTGGACGGAGATCGCCCCCTATGTCTGGCGCGCGAGCAACGGTCACGACCGGCTCGCCGCGCAGGTGGTCGACGGTCGGGTGGTGCGCTGGAGCTATGACGGCGCTTCGCCCTTCGAGGTATTCGACCGTGTTCCGGCCAGCCGCGCGAGCAGCTGGCTGTTGCCGATGCTATACCTCAGCTTGGCGGTGCTGCTGCTGACGTTCCTCTACTGGCCCGCGACCTGGTTCGTGCGGCGGCGCTACAAGGCGGCGTTGGCGGTGACGGGCGAAGCGCGCGGCGTGTATCGCGGCACCCGGATCATGGGGGGGCTGGACGTCGCCGTACTGATCGGCTGGCTTGTGTTCGCGACGCTCGCCGGGGGATCTGTCACCGCTTTGACGAGCGACTCGGACCTGTGGCTGCGGCTACTACAGATCGCCAGCATCGTGGTCATCCCCGGCGCGTTCGGGATGGCGGCGTGGAACGCGTGGCTGACCTGGCGCGACGGGCGACAGCTGCAGCGCAAGTTGTGGAGCGCGCTGATCCTGCTCGCCGCGCTGGTGGTGCTCTACTTTGCGCTGATCTGTCACTTCATCTCGCTATCCGGACATTACTGATGCTCACGCTCGACGCGGCGGCGGAGACGCTGCGGCTGGCCGAGCCGTTCCGCATCTCGGGGCATGTGTTCGAGACGGCGGACGTGCTGACGGTGACGCTGTCCGATGGCGAGCATCGCGGGCAGGGGGAGGGGGGCGGCGTCTATTACCTCGGCGACGACCTCCCGCACATGCTCGCCGAACTGGAGCGGACGCGTGCCGCAATCGAGGCGGGGCCGACGCGCGAGGAGCTGCGCGCGATCCTGCCGCCCGGCGGTGCGCGCAACGCGGTCGATGCGGCGCTGTGGGATCTGGAGGCGAAGCGGACGGGGCAGCCGGTGTGGCGGCTGGCGGGGGTGCCCGAACCGAAGCCGATCGTCACCACCCTGACCGTTCCCGCCGACACGCCGGAGGCGATGGCGGCCAAGGCGACGAGCTATGCCGACGCGCGTTCGATCAAGATGAAGCTGACCGGCGACGTCGAGCTCGACATCGCGCGCGTCCGCGCGGTGCGGGGCGCGCGCGCGGACGTATGGCTGGGCGTTGACGGCAATCAGGGGTTCTCGATCAGCGACCTGCCCCGGCTGGTCGAGGCGCTGATCTCCGCCCGTGTGTCGCTGCTCGAACAGCCACTCGCGCGCGGGCGGGAAGCGGACCTCGACGGCTTCACCTCGCCCATCCCGATCGCGGGCGACGAAAGCCTCCTGTCGCTCGCCGACCTCGCCGCCGCGCCGGGGC
>CAXTTU010000032.1:16589-16739 GCA_964247225.1 uncultured Sphingomonas sp.
GCGGTTCGACGTGGTCAACATCAAGCTCGACAAGTGCGGCGGGCTGACCGAAGGCCTGCTGATGGCCGCCGAGGCCCGGCGGCTCGGGCTCGGCGTGATGGTCGGCACCATGGTCGGCACCAGCCTCGCCACCGCGCCCGGCTTCGTGCT
>CAXTTU010000033.1:0-5899 GCA_964247225.1 uncultured Sphingomonas sp.
GGGCGACCGGGTTCGGCTTTCTCGCCTCCGCGATGGGCATAGGCGCGGCGGCGGGCTCGATCTGGTTCGCGATTTGGCCGATGAAGCACGATGTCGGGCGCAAGATGCTATGGAGCGTGTACGTCTTCGCGGGTGCGATCATCGTGTTCGGCGTGTCGACCTCGTTCCCGCTCAGCCTCGCGGCGCTGGTCGTCGCGGGCGCGAGCGACATGGTGTCGGTGTATATTCGCCTGTCGCTGATCCAGCTCCATACCCCCGACGCGATGCGCGGGCGGGTGAGCGCGGTATCGCAGCTGACCATCTCCGCCTCCAACGAACTCGGTGAAGCGGAGACGGGGCTGATGGCCTCCCTGCTCGGGCCCGTGGGCGCGGTGGTACTCGGCGGCGTCGCGGCGATCGTGGTGACGCTGCTCTGGTCGCGGCTGTTTCCGGAACTGCGCGCGGCGACGAGCTTTGACCCACCCGTAACGACCGACGCAGAAATCCCGCACGGAGTAACGCAGCCATGAAAGCCGACACGATCCTCGACACGATCGGCCGCACCCCGCACATCCGCGTGGCCCGGCTGTTCCCCGACAGCGAGGTGTGGATCAAGTCCGAGCGCTCGAACCCCGGCGGTTCGATCAAGGACCGCATCGCGCTCGCGATGGTCGAGCAGGCGGAGCGCGACGGCTCGCTCAAGCCCGGCGGGACCATTGTCGAGCCGACCAGCGGCAATACCGGAATCGGCCTGGCGATGGTCGCGGCGGTGAAGGGCTACAAGATCGTGCTGGTCATGCCCGAGTCGATGTCGCTCGAGCGCAGGCGGCTGATGCTCGCCTATGGCGCGACCTTCGACCTCACTCCGCGCGAGAAGGGGATGCGCGGCGCCATCGAGCGGGCGATGGAGATCGTCGACACGACGCCGGGCGCGTGGCTGTGCCAACAGTTCGAGAACCCGGCGAACATCGAGATTCACACCCGCACCACCGCGCAGGAGATACTGGAGGATTTCCGCGACACGCCGATCGATGTGCTGATCACGGGCGTCGGCACCGGCGGGCATATCACCGGCGTCGCGCAGACGCTCAGGAAGGAATGGCCCAACCTCAAGGCGTTCGCGGTCGAGCCCGCCGCCTCGCCCGTGATCGCGGGCGGGCAGCCCGGGCCGCACCCGATCCAGGGCATCGGCGCGGGCTTCATCCCCGGCAACCTTCATATGGACGCGATCGACGGGGTGATCGAGGTCGATGCCGCGGTCGCCAAGGACATGGCCCGGCGCGCGGCACGTGAGGAAGGCATGCTGGTCGGCATCAGCTCGGGCGCGACGCTGGCGGCGATCCTGCAGAAGCTGCCCGACCTGCCCGACGATGTGCGCGTGCTCGGCTTCAACTACGACACGGGCGAGCGGTATCTGTCGGTGCCCGACTTCCTGCCAGAGAGCTGACGCCTGTTGTCCGACCGTCTCCTGCGCGCGATCCTCCTCGGGATCGCGGCGCTGGCGCTGCTCGTGCCCGCGCTGGCCGTCCGGTTCGGGCCGCGCGTGGTGCCGCACCACATCGCCGCCGCGTCGCTGCCCGCGCGCCATGTCGTGTCGCCGGCGGAGCTGCCTGCCGTAGAGCCGGTCGCCATCGCAGACCTGTCGCCCGACGAGGCGCGCGCGTACAATGCGACCGTCCCCTTCGCCGACGGGCCCAACCCAGCCGCGCGCCCGTTCCGGCTGGGCGAAGCGGGCGATGACCTCACGCGCGCGACCGACTGCCTCGCGGCGGCGGTCTATTATGAGGCGGGCGACGACCCCGAGGGTGAGCGCGCGGTGGCGCAGGTGGTGCTCAACCGCGTCCGTCACCCCGCCTTTCCCAAGACGGTGTGCGGCGTCGTGTTCCAAGGGTCCGAGCGGCGCACCGGGTGCCAGTTCACCTTCACCTGCGACGGCTCGATCGATCGCCGCAAGCCGACCGTCGCTCTGTGGGCAATGGCGCGCGCGATCGCGGCGCAGGCGCTTGGCGGCGCGGTGTTCAGGCCGGTCGGCTGGGCGACGCATTACCACACCGACTATGTCGTGCCGTACTGGCAGGCGAGCCTCGACAAGCTGGTCGCGGTGCATACGCAGCTATTCTACCGGTGGAGCGGCTGGTGGGGGACGCCAGCCGCGTTCGACCGGCGCGCGCAACCGGGCGAGCCCGCGATCGCCGCGCTGGCGCCATTGTCCGACGCGCACCTGCCGGTGCCCGACCTTTCCGACCCGCTGGTCGACCCGGCCCCGCTCGCCGCCGCCGAGCCGCCGTCCACTTCTGCGTCGGCGGAGCCGATCGAAGCGCCCGGCGCGGACAGCTTTCTGGTCACCTTGCCGTCCTGGGTCGACCCTGACCTCTACCCCGCGTTCGCCGCCAAGGCCTGTGGCGAGCGGCCGACATGCAAATACGACGCGTGGACGGATGCGAAGAAGACCCCCAAGCACTTCCCGGTCGAGGCAGGCGATCTCGCAACGATGGCGTTCGGCTATCTGCGCGATCGCCCGGCGGGCTTTGAGCGGACCTTGTGGAACTGCACACAGGTCAAGCGGCCCAACCCCGCGCAATGCCTGAAGACGCAGGCATTTCAGCCCGCGACCGTAACGCCCGCGCTGTCCGCTTCGCCGACTCCCGCGCCCGAACTGGGCGGAGTGCGGCGCAAGGGCGAGCCGGTCCCGAGCTCGACGCCCAAGCCCGACTTCCTCAAGGCAAGCGGAGCGCCATCGCCCCGCTCGCCCTGATGCTCACGCCGCGAGGAACATCTCCGGCGGCAGCGCCATCACCGCCTCTGCCCCGCCCTCGATCTTCCGGCGGAGCGCGCCCGTCTCGGGCAGCACGCGCTCGGCGAAGAAGCGCGCGGTGACCAGCTTGGCATCAAGGAACGCCGCGTCTTCCTCGCCTGCGCCCTTCAGCCGCGCCGCCGCACGCGCCATACGCAGCCACATCAGCCCCAGCGCGACCGCACCCATCAACTGCATGTAAGGGTAAGCGCCCGCGCCGACATTGTCCGGGTTCTTCATGCCGTTCGCCATGAACCACATCGTCGCCGCCTGCAGGTCGCCGAGCGCCTTGCCCAGCCGCGCCGCGATATCGCCGACAGCCTCGTCACCTTGAGCCGCAGCGACTTCCTCCGCGATGATCCGGAACAGCGCCTGCACCGCGCGCCCGCCATTCTGCGCCAGCTTGCGACCAACCAGGTCCATCGCCTGCACGCCGTTGGTGCCTTCATAGATCATCGCGATCCGGGCATCGCGGACATACTGTTCCATGCCCCATTCGGCGACATAGCCGTGCCCGCCATAGACCTGCTGCGCCTGGGTCGCGACAAGATAGCCGAGATCGGTGCCATAGCCCTTGATCACCGGGGTCAGCAGCCCGATCAGGTCGGCGGCGAGCTGGCGTTCTTCATCGTCGGGCGCGCTTTCCTCCAGGTCGACCTGCAACGCGCCCCACAGGCACAGCGCGCGCAGGCCCTCCGTGTACGCCTTTGCCTCCATCAACATCCGTCGCACATCCGGATGGACGAACAGCGTATCCGCCTTCTCCGCCGGCTCGGCGGGGCCGGTCAGCGCGCGTCCCTGCCGCCGGTCGTGCGCGTAGGCAGCAGCGTTCTGGTACGCGACTTCCGCCACGCCCAGCCCCTGCAAGCCCACGCCGAGCCGGGCCGCGTTCATCATGATGAACATCGCGGCGAGCCCCTTCATCTCCTCACCCACCAGCCAGCCCGTGGCCCCGTCATAGTTCATCAGGCAGGTCGAGTTGCCGTGAATGCCCATCTTGTGCTCGATCGACCCGCACGTCACCGCGTTGCGCGCGCCCAGCGAGCCGTCGGCCTCGACCAGGAACTTTGGAACCACGAAAAGCGAGATTCCCTTGGACGAGTCCGGCGCGCCCGGCGTCTTGGCCAGCACGAGGTGAATGATGTTCTCCGTCAGGTCATGCTCGCCCGACGAGATGAAGATCTTGGTGCCGGTGATCGCGTAGGACCCGTCTGCCTGCGGCTCGGCGCGGGTGCGGATGAGGCCGAGATCGGTGCCGCATTGCGGCTCGGTCAGGTTCATCGTCCCGCCCCACTCGCCCGAGACGAGCTTGGGGACGTACATCGCCTGCTGCTCGGGCGAGCCCTTGGCGATCAGCGCCGCGATCGCGCCGTGCGTCAGCCCCGGATACATCGCGAATGCCATGTTGGCGGAGATCATGTATTCCTGGAAGGCGGTGGCGACGACGTGCGGCATCCCCTGCCCGCCGAACTCGGGCGCGTTGCCGAGCGTCGCCCAGCCCGACTCGACGAACTGGCGGTAGGCTTCCTTGAACCCGGTCGGCGTCGTCACGCTGCCGTCGGGGTGGCGCGTGCAGCCCTCGCGGTCGCCGACCTGGTTCAGGGGGAACAGCACCTCCGCGACGAAGCGCCCGCCCTCCTCCAGCACCGCGTCGACCACGTCGGGCGTCGCCGACTCGAACCGGGGCGAGTTGGCAAAGCGCGACAGGCCGACGACATGCTCCAGCACGAAGCGGGTGTCGCGGACGGGGGGCGTGAAACTGGGCATTGCGGGTCCTTGGAAGGGAATCAGGCGGCGCTAACTTACACTGATGTAAGCGTCAACGCGAACGCGGGTCGCACATTGCTTGGCCGTGCGCGTCGTGGAGCGCGGCGGCTTCGGATGCCGAGTCGCTCAGCCGCTCGACCGCTAGCGCGGCGATCGTCGCGCGGCCGGTGCAGGCGGTATTGCAGGCGGACGGGACCTCGGCGGGAAAGGTGACCCGGTCGCCCTCGAACCGGGCGGCAAAGCGGCAGTCGCCGAACGCCACCTCGAGACGGTCGCCCGAGCGCGTCGCAGTGCCGCTCGCCGCGCAGCCTCCACCGCCGTCATAGCTGATCAGCGCGCCGACCCGATACGCGCCTGCGCCGTCGGGAACGAGGCACAGCCGGTCGGTGTCGCGTGCGTATAGCCCGGCGGGGTCGACCCGCGCGGGGTCGCTAACTACCCCCGCCGCCTCCGCCGCAGCCTCCAGCCGGTCGCCGGGCGTGTTCCCGCGCGGCGCGGCGGCAGGCTGCGAATGACAGGCCGCGAGGAGCAACGCCGCCAAGGCTGAGCGCTTCATTCGACCAACACGAGCGCGTCGCCCTCGACCCGGCGATAGAAGCACGACCGCGCGCCGGTGTGGCAGGCGGGCCCGGCGGGGTCGACGATCAGCTGCACCGCGTCCTGGTCGCAATCGATCCTGATCTCGAGCACCCGGAGCACGTTTCCCGACGTCTCTCCCTTGCGCCACAACCGCCCCCGCGAGCGCGACCAGAACGTCGCTTCCCCGCTCGCCCGCGTCGCGGCGAGCGCGTCTGCGTTCATGTGCGCGACCATCAGCAGATCGCCCGTCGCGCGGTCGGTTACCACAGCGGTAAGCAGGCCTGCGGCGTCGTAGGCCGGGTCGAGGGTAAGGCCGGTGTCGCGGGCGGTCATGGCACCGCTCTACCGCAATCGTCGCGGCTATGCAGCGGCGAACCACCGAGAAATCAACACTAACTTATGTGACGATGAGGCGACAAAGCGGATCGGCAGCCCTATATGCCCGGCGCGACGATAAGGCGCTCCCATGCTCACCACCCATCCCTTCGACGACGACCATCTGCGCGAGGAGTGCGGGGTGTTCGGCGTGTCCGGCTCCGACGGATCGGCGGCGGCCTTGGTTGCGCTCGGGCTCCACGCGCTCCAGCATCGCGGGCAGGAGGCGGCGGGGATCACCAGCTGGGACGGTCGCCAGTTCCACACGCATCGCGCGATGGGCCACGTCGCAGGCAATTTCGACCGCGACGACGTGATCCGCGCGTTGCCGGGCCAGGCCGCGTGCGGGCATGTCCGTTATTCCACCACCGGCGACACCACGCTTCGCAACGTCCAGCCGCTCTA
>CAXTTU010000033.1:5999-16322 GCA_964247225.1 uncultured Sphingomonas sp.
GGCGTCAAGCTCAAGCACAACGCCAACCGCGCGCTGATCAAGGGCAAGCGGGTGATTCTGATCGACGACTCGATCGTGCGCGGGACGACCAGCCTCAAGATCGTGCAGATGATGCACGAGGCGGGCGCGGCGGAGGTGCATATGCGCATCGCCTCGCCCCCCACCCGGCACAGCTGCTTCTACGGCGTCGACACGCCCGAGCGCGCCAAGCTGCTCGCCGCCAAGCTCGATGTGGGCGGGATGACCGACTTCATCCATGCGAACAGCCTCGCGTTCGTGTCGATCGACGGGCTCTACAAGGCGCTGGGCGAGTCGGGTCGCCCGGATATCCGCCCCGGCCATTGCGACGCTTGCTTCACCGGCGACTACCCCACCACGCTGACCGACCAGGACGAGAGCGCGGAGGTCGACCAGTTCGCGCTCCTGGCGGAGCGAGTGGCGTGAGGCGCCCCTATTCCGTTCGTGCTGAGCTTGTCGAAGCACGGCCAAGCGCACGGCGATGGCCGGTCCTTCGACAGGCTCAGGACGAGCAGCCATGACCCGCCCGTTCGAGGGCGAGGTCGCGCTCGTCACCGGGGCGAGCCGCGGGATCGGCGCGGCGACCGCGCGCGCGCTGGCGGCGAAAGGCGCGCATGTCGTCCTCACCGCGCGCGACCCGGACGCGCTGGAGCGGGTGGAGCAGGCGATCTTCGACGCGGGCGGCTCGGCGACGATCGCGCCGCTCGACCTGACGCAGCCCGACAGTATCGCCCGGCTCGCGGCGGCGGTGGGGGAGCGGTGGCGCGCGCTCGACATCATGGTGCTCAACGCCGCGCGGCTGGGCGGGCTGTCGGCGGTGCCCGCGATCGACCCCAAGGAGATGGCGGCGGTGCTGACGCTAAACGTCAGCGCGCAGGCCGCCTTGCTCGCCGCGTTCGACGGGCTGCTGCGCCGCTCGGACGATGCGCGGGTGATCGGGGTGACGTCGAGCGTGGCCCGCAAGCCGCGCGCCTTCTGGGGGCTGTACGGCGCGTCCAAGGCGGCATTCGAGACGTTGCTCGGGGCGTATGGCGACGAGACGGAAGGGCTCGGCCGCGTGCGCGTCGCGATCGTCGACCCGGGCGCGACGCGGACGCGGATGCGCGCGGATGCCTTTCCGGGCGAAAACCCGGAGAGCGTCAAACCACCGGAGGTGGTGGGCGAACGGATCGCTGCGCTCGCGGGCGAGCCGTTCGCAACGGGATGGTTCGAGCGGGTCAGTGCCTGACCAGCGTCACCTGCATCACGTCGATGCCGCCGCCGCGAAACCCGCCTTCGCAATACATCAGGTAGTAGCGCCATAGCCGCACGAAGCGGCTGTCGAATTGCGCGGGGAGCCGACTTTCCGCCATCGCCGCGTCGAACCGCAACCGCCAGCGCCGAAGCGTTTCGGCATAGTCGAGCCCGAAGCGATGCTCGTCCTGCCACTCCAGCCCTGAGGCGTCGGCGATGGCGCGGAAGCGGCTGGCCGAGACGAGTACGCCGCCCGGAAAGACATAACGCTGGATGAAGTCGACGTTGCGCCGGTAGCGGTCGAAGATCGCATCGTCGATGGTGATGAACTGGAGCGCCGCCCGCCCGCCCGGCTTGAGCACGCGGGCGATCGTCTGGAGGTAGGCGGGCCAATATTCCTCTCCCACCGCCTCCACCATCTCGATGCTGGCGACCGCGTCGTATGTCCCTTGCACGTCGCGATAGTCGGTCAGCGTCACCTCGACTCCGTCGAGCCCCGCACGCGCTACGCGCTCTTGCACCGCGCGCTGCTGCTCCACCGACAGCGTGATGCCGCGTACCCGCACCCCTGCCCGCGCTGCCGTGTCCACGAACGAGCCCCAGCCGCAGCCGATCTCCAGCACGCGGTCGCCCGGTCCCGCCCCGGTTCGCGCCAGCACCGCCGCCAGCTTGCGTTCTTGCGCTGCCTCTAGCGGCTCAGCATCGGCCCCGAACATCGCGCTCGAATAAGTCAGCGTGTCATCGAGCCACGCGCGGTAGAAATCGTTGCCGAGGTCATAATGCGCCGCGATGTTGCGCCGCGCTCCCAATCGATGGTTGCGGCGGAGCAGGTGCCCCACCCGCGCCGTCACCCGCGCGACCCCGCCCGCCCGCGCCACGTCGCCGAGCGAGCGCGCGTTGCGCATGAACAGGTCGAACAGCGGCACCGGGTCGGGGCTCGACCAGTCGCCCGCTTCCCACCCCTCATACCAGCCGACCGACCCCTGCGTCACCAGCCGCACCAGCGCGCGCCAGCGGTGGACGGTGACGATCGCGACCGGTCCCGGTACTCGCCCGCCGAGCAGCCGCGCGGTGCCGTCTGGCAACGCCGCCTCGATCGCCCCCGCCGCCAGCCCGGCGTCGATCCGGTCGAGCAGGCGGTGGAACGGTGCCGCCAGCGCGCGCCGCCGCCACGGGACCGCCCTCACGCTATTCTGCCACCCCGCGTTCATCGCGCGCCCTGTTACAGCCGCGCCGCCCACGCGCAACGCTCAGTAGAGCGCCCGCACCGCCGCCAGCGCGCGCTCGCGCCCCTCGCGATGGCCGATGATCTTGGCGGGGTAGCTCGCCGGGCGAACGCCGTGCGCCTCGGGATCGTGGATCGCCGGGTCGGGCACGTCCGCCAGCTCGGGCACCCAGCGCCGGATATAGTCGCCCGCGCCGAACTTCTCCGACTGGGTCAACGGGGCCATGATGCGGCTGAACGCATTGGGGTCGGTCCCCGTCCCCGCAATCCATTGCCAGTTGACCGAATTGTTGCCGTAATCCGCGTCGACCAGCGTGTCCCAGAACCAGTCCCAACCGCGCCGCCAGTCGATCAGCAGGTGCTTCACCAGGAACGACGAGGTGATCATCCGCACGCGGTTGTGCATCCAGCCGGTCGTCCACAGCTGGCGCATCCCGGCGTCGACGATCGGATAGCCGGTATGCCCCTTGCTCCACGCGCGGAAGTCCGCATCGGCTTGCGGGCCGGTGCGCCAGGCGAGCCGGTCGAACCGTTCCTTGCCGTGCCGCTCCGCATAGTCGGGCAGCGCGGTACCGAGCGCTTGCGTGAAGTCGCGCCACGCCACCTCCTTCCGGAACTTGTCGGCGGCGGCGTGGCCCTCGACCGCGTGCCACACCTGCGACGCGCTGATCTCGCCGAAGTGTAGGTGCGGTGACAGGCGCGACGTGCCCTCCTCGGCGGGGAGGTTGCGCTGTTCCTCGTACAGATCGACGCGGTCGGCGAACGCGCGCACCTTCAGCGCCGCCTCCGCCTCGCCGACGATCCAGTCGAAGCCGGTCGCCCAATTCGGCCGGGTCGGGAGCAGCGCCCAGTCGGCGAGCCCGTCCGACGCGGGACAGCTATCGGGCCCGGCGATCCGCTCGGGCGCGGGCGTCACGGAAGGTGGCGGCAGCTTGGCCTGCAGCGCGCGCCAGAAGGGGGTGTAGATCTTGAACGGCTCGCCCGCCCCGTTGACCACCTCGCGCAATGGGGCGAGCGTGTTGCCGTCATGCAGCCGCAGCCGCTCGCCCAGCGCCGCTTCCGCTTCCAGCCACCACGGCTCATGGTGGCGGAGCGCATGGACGTGGGTTGCCCCCGTCTCCTCCAGCAACCGCCCAAGCACCTCCGCCGCCCGCCCGCGCCGCAGGATCAGCCGCGACCCCGCCGCCTCCAGATCGTGCGCGAGGCTGGCGAGCGAATGGTGCAACCACCACCGCTGCGCCCCGCCGATGCGGTAGCGCGGCGGCGGCGTCTCGTCGTCGAGCACATAGACGGGGATCACCGGCCCTTGCGCGACTGCCGCGACAAGCGCGGGCTGATCGGCAAGGCGGAGGTCTTGGCGGAGCCAGAGCAGGGTAGGCGAAGTCACCGAGATGCTACGCCCGCCCGACCCGGGCGGTTCCGCAACTCAGATTACATGCGGCTGCTTCTCGACCTGCCACGTCTGCCCTTGGCTGAGCAGGCGTTGCAGTTCGGGGCGCTTGCCGAGCGCCGCTTGCCGGTTCTGCTCCACCACCGCGCTTTCGAAAGTCGGCGCGGGGTCGTCGAACAATACGCCGAGCGCCATCGGGAACGCGCCGAAGGGCATCTCGACCAGCAAGTGCGCGACCGTGCGGTTGCGGACGTCGTGGACCAACACGCCCGCCGCCTGCCAATCGCCATCAACGACATCGACCACCTTGAGCACCAGGCGCTCGGTGTCGAGCGCCAGCCCCTGCGCGCCGCCTGCGAATAGCAGCGGCTTGCCATCCTCGCACCACAACTGCGCGCCCGCCGCGTTGGCGCGCTCGGTGAAGGGCGCGAACACGTCGTCGTTGTAGACGATGCAGTTCTGGAAAATCTCGACGAATCCCGTGCCCTTGTGCGCGTGCGCGGCTTTCAGCACCTCGGGCAGGCGCTTGTGCACGTCGATCCCGCGCGCCACGAACCGCGCTCCCGCGCCGAGCGCGAAGGCGCAGGGGTTGGCGGGACGATCCACCGAGCCGAGCGGCGTCGAGGGCGTGCGCGTGCCGATCCGCGAGGTGGGCGAATATTGGCCCTTGGTCAGCCCGTAGATCTCGTTGTTGAACAAGAGCACCTGGCAATCGAGGTTGCGGCGGAGGAGGTGCATCGTGTGGTTGCCGCCGATGCTCAACGCGTCCCCGTCGCCGGTGATGATCCACACGTCGAGCTCGGGATTGGCGAGCTTCACCCCCGTCGCCACCGCGGGCGCGCGGCCGTGAATGGTGTGGAAGCCATAGGTCTCCATGTAATAGGGAAAGCGCGACGAGCAGCCGATCCCTGACACGAACACGGTGTTCTCCGGCCGCCCGCCGATCTCGGGCATGGTGCGCTGCACCGCCTTGAGGATCGCATAATCGCCGCACCCCGGGCACCAGCGCACCTCCTGGTCGGTCTCCCAATCCTTGGGTTTGGAGGTGAAGGGGGTCATGTCGTTCATGTTGTTCTTCCTTTAGCGCCGGTGCCGCAGCATCAAAGCACCTGAGATCGAAAGCGCAACCAGATCGACGATCAAGAGCGTCGGCCACGGGCTCACCCACTTGTCCATGTTGGTTGTGCGATCATAATAGGGAGGGCCTGCGCCGTACGCCTCCCCTAGCAAGCTGACGCTCACCCAGCCGGCGATGCCTAGCGCGACGACTGTTCCAATCCAACGCAGGTATCGCATCGCTTCGCCCTCAATATTGTACGCGAACGGGCACAAAACAGTTCGGGTTCCCCTGCAGCAGTGAGCGCAACCGCAGGACGAACCGATCCATGGACGTCGTAAGGTCAATACAACCCGCACTGCCCGGCGTGTCTCCGCCATGGATGAAAAAGCCACCCCTGCCGCGAGTGTCGGTTCCGGGCATCACATGCAAGGTCACCCGAAAGTTACCCCAAGCGGGTTCCATCGCGAACTTGTACCAGGGCCGTTCCCAAATTTCAGCGGGATCAATCCAGTATTCACCTTGCGGGATCGGGCCTTGTTCGCCCTTGCCCTGTCGTCCCGTCGAGTAGTCGAAGCCACCCTTGTTGTCCGGTCGACCCGACACAGCGACCCAGCTGAACTGGTATTTGCTGCCTCGTAGAACAAGCATGTGCCCGTCGAAGTTGATCAACACCGTCGACCGACCGCATTGCGGCACCGCGGGCTTGCCCCGCTCATGCGCGTACTTGTCTGGCGGCAAACTCATGACGAGAACTCACGCCGACTGCGGCGAGAGGTGGTCGGCGTGGAGGGTGCCGTCGTCGTGGCCGGAAACCGGGTCGGGGAGCTGGGTCGCGTCGGCGGAAAGCTCCTCCACCATCCGGCCCTCGCCGAAATACGCGCCGATCGCCGCCTCGATCTCCGCGATACGGAACGGCTGGCCGGACACCTTGTTCAGCGGCTTCGCGTCAACGAGAAACTGGTCGCGCAGCACCGTCTTGAGCTGGCCGGTGTTCATCTCGGGCACCACGACATACTCGAAGCCCTTGAGCAGCGCGCCGAGATTGGCGGGCATCGGCCAGATGTGGCGGATGTGGATGTGGCTGACGTCCAGCCCGCGCCGGCGCGCGCGGCGCACCGCCTGATGGATGGGGCCGAAGGTGGAGCCCCAGCCGACCACCGCCAGCTTGCCGCTCGTCCCGCCCAGCTCGACTTCCTGGTCGAGCACGTCGACGCCCGCCACCTTGTCGCGGCGGATATCGGTCATCTCCTGATGGTTGGCGGGCGAATAGTCGATATTGCCCGTGCCCGCTTTCTTCTCGATTCCGCCGATGCGGTGAAGCAACCCCGGCGTCCCCGGCTTCACCCACGGTCGCGCGAGCTTCTCGTCGCGCGCATAGGGGCGAAAGCCGCCTTCGGGCACGTCGGTCAGGAACTCGGTCGGGAACGGCGCGTAGCCGCTCATGTCAGGCACGCGCCACGGCTCGGCGGCGTTGGCGATGTAGCCGTCGGTGAGCAGCATCACGGGCGTCATGTAGCGCACCGCGATCCGCACCGCCTCGATCGCCACCTCGAAACAGTCCGCCGCCGAGCGTGCGGCGAGGACGGGCATCGGCGCATCGCCGTTGCGGCCATACACCGCCTGATACAGGTCCGACTGCTCGGTCTTGGTCGGCAGGCCGGTCGACGGCCCGCCCCGCTGCGAGTTGACGATCACCAGCGGCAGCTCGGTCATGATTGCCAGCCCCATCGCCTCGCTCTTGAGCGCGATGCCCGGGCCCGAGGAGGAGGTGACGCCCAGCTGCCCCGCATAGCTCGCGCCAATGGCAGAACAAATGGCGGCGATTTCATCCTCCGCCTGAAAGGTGGTGACGCCAAACTCCTTCAGCCGCGCAAGATGGTGCAGGATCGCGCTGGCAGGGGTGATCGGATAGCCACCGAAGAACATCGGCAGCCCCGCCAGCTGCGCCCCCGCGACCAGCCCGAGGCTGATCGCCTCCGCGCCCGTGACCGTGCGGTACAGCCCCTCCGGCACCGGCGCGGCGGCAATGTGATGTTGCTTCATCGGCCCGGCGAGCTCCGCCGTCTCGCCATAAGCGTGGCCCGCGTTGAGCGCGGCGATGTTCGCCTCAGCGAGCACGGGTGCCCTGGCGAACTTAGCCTTCAGCCAGTCGATGATCGGCTGGCGGTCGCGGTCGAACATCCACAACGCCAGCCCGAGCGTCCACATGTTCTTGCAGCGCAGCGCTTCCTTGTTGCCAAGCCCGAACGGCTTCACCGCGTCGAGCGTCGCCTGGCTGATGTTGAGGCGCAGCAGCTGCCAGCGCGCGAGGCTGCCATCATCGAGCGGACTCGCGTCGTACTTCGCCTTGTCGAGGTTGCGCCGCGTGAACTCGCCCTCGTCGGCGATGATCAGGCCGCCGGGGCGGAGCTGCTCGACATTCACTTTCAGCCCCGCCGGGTTCATCGCGATCAGCACGTCGGGCTGGTCGCCCGCGGTTTCGATGTCGGTCGAGCCGAAGTTGATCTGGAACGCGGACACGCCGAACAACGTCCCCTGCGGCGCGCGGATCTCGGCGGGGAAGTCGGGAAAGGTTGCTAGGTCATTGCCCGCCAGCGCGGTGGACAGCGTGAACTGCCCGCCGGTGAGCTGCATCCCGTCGCCGGAGTCGCCCGCGAACCGGACAACCACGGACTCGAGCTTCGGGTGGGCGGACGCTTCTTCGGGCGTCACGAGATGGGCGGCGGTCGCCATGCTTAGGTCCTTGCGGGTGTTCGGTGTCGAGGGCCGCTCTAGGCGTGTGGGAGCGGTGTGGCCAAGGTAGAATGCGCGGCGGCATCGGCAAGCTCGGCTTCGCGGTGGAACGCCTTGCCGAGTGTCAGGATGGCGGTGACATGACGCCGGGCGATGGCGAGCACGTCATCGCCATAGCCGCCGCCGACCGCGCTCGCGAGCGGGATGCCGCGGTCGATCGCCAGCCGCGCGACGAGCTGCTCGCGGCGAACCAGCCCGTCCTCGCTCAGCGCCAGCCGTCCGAGCCGGTCCCCCGCGAACGGGTCGACCCCCGCCTGATAGAGGATCAGCTCCGGCCGCTGCTCGTCGAGTATCGGCGCGAGCGTCGCCTCCAGCGTGGCGAGATACTCGTCATCCTCCACCCCGTCCGCGAGCCCGACGTCGAGCGTTGAGCGCGCCTTGCGGACGGGGAAGTTCTTGGCGGCGTGGATCGAGTAGGTGGCGATGCCGGGTCGCCCGGCGGTGAGCGCTGCGGTGCCGTCGCCCTGATGCACGTCGACATCGACGACCAGCACCCGCGCGACCGTGCCCTCCTCGACCAGCCGAACCGCCGCGAGCGCGAGGTCATTGAACACGCAATAGCCCGCGCCCGTTTCGCTCAGCGCATGGTGGCTGCCGCCCGCCGTATTGGCCGCGAACCCGTGGCGGAGCGCGAGCAGCGCGGCGAGGTACGTCCCGCCCGGGACAGCGGCGGCGCGGCGCGCCACCTCCGGCGTGACGGGAAAGCCGATCCGCCGCTCCTTGTCGCGCGGCACCTTCGCCGACAGCACCTCGGCGACATAGTCCGCGTCGTGCACCGCCTCCAGCCAGCGGCGGGGCATCGGGTCGGGCGTGTGCCAGGCGACCCGCTCGCGCTCGGCGCGAAGCAGGTCGCGGATCGCGCCGTTCTTGCCCCATCTGTAGGTCGAGCGCGCCGGGGCCTCGGCAACGTAATCGGGATGGTGGACGACGTGGATCACCTTGGCCTAGGTAAGCGCCCCCGCCCCGCCGCGCTAGCCGAGGTAGCATGACCGATCCCGTCCCTTCGGCCCCGTTCGTCCGCCCGGACGTGGAGCAGTTCCTCGCCTATCTCAACGCCCTGCCGGGGCCGCGCACGCATGAGATGGAGCCCGCCGACGCGCGCGCGGGGATGCGGGCGACGATGGACGTGGCCGACCTGCCGCTCGGCGAGCTGGCGGTGGTGCGCGAGCTGTCGATCCCCGGCCCGGCGGGCGCGATCCCCGCGCGGCTGTTCGACGCGCGTGAGCGGCGGGAGCCAGGGCCGGCATTGGTGTTCTTCCACGGCGGCGGGTTCGTCATCGGCGACCTCGACACGCATGCGAGCTTGTGCGGGGAGATCGCGCGAGTGCTCGATCTGCCGGTGGTCTCGGTCGACTACCGGCTCGCGCCCGAGCATCGCTGGCCCGCCGCGCCCGACGATTGCGAGGCGGCGGCGCGCTGGGTCGCCGAGAGCCCGGCGGAGCTCGACCGGCGGGTCACCAGCTTGGTGCTTTGCGGGGATAGCGCGGGCGGCAACCTCGCGATCGTGGCGGCGATCGACCTGCGCGACCGGCCTGCCGCCGTGCCCGTCATCGTCCATGCGCCGATCTATCCGGTGGTGGCGCTCGGCGCCGACTTGCCCTCCTACCGCCAGTTCGCGGAAGGATACCTCCTCAGCCGTGCGTCGATGGAGTGGTTTGCGGACGCCTATGCCGCCGATCTCGGGCATCAGCGAGCGACGCCGCTGGTGAGCGATCTCGGCGGAATGCCGCCCGCGGTGGTGGTCACCGCCAGCCTCGACCCGATCCGTGACCAGGGCCGCGACTACGCCGCCGCGCTCGCGGAAGCGGGCGTGCCGGTCGTGTTCCGGGAAGCGGCGGGCAACATCCATGGCTTCGCATCGCTTCGCAAGGCAGTGCCGTCGAGCGTCGGCGACCTCGCCGCGTATCTGGCGGCGGTGAGGGCCGCGGTCGTCGAAGCGGAGGGCGCGCGGGTGATGGCGCAGGCGGCATCGGCGTGAGCGATCTTCCCTACCGCCCTTGCGCGGGCGTAATGCTGATTGACCGCGAGGGCCGGGTGTTTGTCGGCCAGCGGATCGATACCTCGCTCGAAGCGTGGCAGCTGCCGCAAGGGGGCATCGACCCCGGCGAGGACGCGGAGACCGCCGCGCGGCGCGAGCTGGGCGAAGAGACCGGCATCGCGCCCGACCTCGTCGAGCTCGTCGCCGCCGCGCCGGACGAGCTGTTCTACGACCTGCCGCCGGAGCTGATCGGCAAGGTCTGGCGCGGGCGCTATCGGGGGCAGCGGCAACGCTGGTTCCTGTTCCGCTTTCTGGGTCGCGACGACCAGATCGACCTCCAAACCGAACATCCCGAGTTCCGCGCCTGGCGTTGGGCGGACGCGGCGGAGCTGCCGGGGATTGCGGTGCCGTTCAAGCGCAAGCTGTACGAGGATGTGCTTGCCGCCTTCGCGCCGTACCTGCCGGGTGTCGGCGTAACTTACAGCTAACCTTGTTCGTTTACGCGGGAGTGGCAGAAAATCGCGACTGGCCCGCAGCTTGCAACTCAGGCGACATGCTGACCCGCTTCTCCCGCCTGTTCGTCATCAAGACCAAGTTCGAGGCGTTCCTGGTCATCTATGGCCTCG
>CAXTTU010000034.1:0-16150 GCA_964247225.1 uncultured Sphingomonas sp.
TGTCAAGTTCGTGCCGGACGAGCGGCCGGCGAGCCCGCCGACGCCGCCGGACGGTGGCGAGCAACCCCCTGTGCCGCCGCCACCGCCGCAGGCCGAGCAGGATCCGCGCGTCGCTGCCTGGTCCAAGAAGCTCGAAGCCTGGGCGGCCGGAACGGAACTCGTACAGGCGGACGCGCGCGAGCTGCGCACCGCGCTGGCAGCGATGCTGAAGGGCGCCGTAAACTGGCAAGCACTCCGCATTCCCGATCAGGAGATCAAGGCCACCTGGCTATCGATCGCGGGTGCGCGCAATAATCCTGTCGCGGGACGGGTCCTGGTCGTTTGCGACCGCTTTGAAGACGAAGATGCGACGCTGCGCGAGGGTTTTCTCGGCGCGCTGCGCTTCGGTTTCAACGGTCATCGCTGGAATTATGCCGAGGCCGACCTCGACTATGTCGCCAGCGCCGCCATCGTCGATCGGCTCGTCGCTCAATTGGTGCCGATGCTAGTGGCGGAAGCCAGTGCACAGACGGCGGTGATCGGCCGAGCGCTGCTCAACCAATCGCGCATCATCGGTCTTTCTCCGCCCGTGCGTCCGGGCGCGCCGGAGCCGCTGCTGCGCGGTCTGTTCGCGCCACCACCGCAAACGGAAACGCAGGCCTTCGAGGAAGGCTGGGATCAGCTGCGCGCCCAGGCGCTCGGCTCCGTCAACGGCCGCAACACGCGCACCACGCTGCAAACGCTCCTGCTCGATCGGACGGCGAGCTATCAGGGCTCGGGCAACAGGCCGTTCGCGATCGACAGTCCGCGACTGCTCGATGCGCTTGCCAGCGAGCCGGCGACAGGTGCGCCGCCGGAAGGATTGCCGGAGGACGCGCGCAGCTTCATCCCGACGATGAGTGAGGCGCGGCTGTGGACGCGGCTGCAGACAGTGATCGCCAAGCTTCGCAGCTTCCGGGAGGATATTGCCGACTTCGTCGATGACAGCCTCGACAAGAACGCGTTCGTCACCGACCTGCGTGAGATCATTCCGCTTCTCCAGAGGACCGGTTGCTGGCCGGCTGGTGTGTCGATCAAGCATAGCGAGTTCGAGACGCGGCTGACGGAGTTCCAGACCAGCCGCTTCGTCGACTTGGTCGAAAAGACCGCCACGATCGTTGACGAGGCCGATCGTGAGCAGATCCCGAAACTCTTGAATGCGCTGGGCTCGATCGACCTTGGATTGATCCAGCGCACCATGTCGTTTCTGAATATCGCCAACGAGATCGTGTCGCTGGCCGAGCCACGCGTCGCACAGCAGGAGACGATTCGCGGTCAGTCCGATCCGAGCGCCGCCGCCGCGGAGATCGTCGCGCTGCTCGAAGGCGTCAGCGGCGTGCAAGCGACCACCGGAGAGGCCACGGCATGAGCGCATCGCTCCCCGCTCGCGCCAAGGCGCTGCGCGACCGGCTTGTCACACTCGACCAGATGGGCGCCAATGTCGCAGAGGCTGGCCTTCTGGAGGACCTGCGGTCCGATCTTGCCGCGCCGGCGGCCGAACTCAGTCGAGCGCTGGACCAGCGCACGCTGCTGGTCGACTCCGGGATCGCCGCGGCGGCACCTGCGAGCCTCGACGCTGCGCGCAAACGCGCCGCCGCTCTTCTCGAGAAGTTCACGGCGGAGAAGAACGCGGCGACGCTCAAAAAGGGTGTCGGCTGGGCCAACCTGGTCCGCGATATCAAGGCAGCGTCAAGTGATGTCGGCACCACGGTGGTCAAAAGCTGGAAGGCCTGTCGTCAGGAGATGTTCACGGGCGACGCGCCCGGGATCGTCAAGGGCCGCATTGCCTTCACCCCGACCAATGCCACGGCGTTCAAGCGCTACGAGCAGCTTCACCAGGCCTTTCGGGCAGAATTCGACAGGCTGCCTGCCGATCGCGCTGCGATCGAGCGCGTGCGCTCGCTTGCGGAGGAATTGACCGGAACCGCCAAGGCCTTCGATTATGATGTCCCCGCGGAGGTGAAGCGATTCCTGGAAGCCGTGCAGAGCGGCGGCGCGACGCTCGATCTGCTGACCGACACGGTCAAGACGTGGCTCACCGACAATGACGCCTTCTCCAGCTATCGCATCGTGCCGCGTTGATGGAGGCCGATGAAACCTTGCTGCTCGCCGCGCTCGACCAGATCGAGCAGCGCGAGGCGCGGTTGCTAACCTGGGGACTGGTCGACGGCCATGTCTCGGCGGGCGAGATGCACGGCATCATTGACGCGCTGCTCGACGATCCAGCCACCGGCGCCGGAGTCAGTTTCCACGATGCCGCCGAAGTGATCGCCGCGCTGATCGATCGGGCATTGCTGTTCGATATCGGCGAAGAGCCGGGCACGGGCTTCCGCTCGCGCATGGCCGAAGGCGTGCGGCTGCTGTTCCGGCTTCGTCAGCTGTTCCCGCAGCATCGTGGGCCGATCGGCTGGCAGGCCGCGCCGACGCTCGTCGCCGACTTTCGATTCATCTGGCGCCGCCGCCGCTATCCGCGGCGCGACGTCCACGCCGCGGCCGCGCTGGCGCGAATTGCAGCAGCCACCGCGGACCAGTCGGCGCGTGCGGCTTTGTCCGCACTGGTCGAAGGCTATGGGCCTGCATTCGCGCTTGCCGGTTTTCAGGTCGACGCCGCCGCCCGCATCCTGGGCGGGTTCGAGGGAGCGCAATCGATCGCCACGCTGGTCAGTGCGGGTACCGGCAGCGGCAAGACGCTCGCCTTCTATCTGCCGGCGCTGTCGCGTGTGGCGTCGCACATCCAGCGCGACGCCATCGGCGATCGCTGGGTCAAAGTACTGGCGCTCTATCCGCGCAACGAACTGCTCAAGGACCAGTTCGCCGAGGTCTATGGCCAGGCCCGCCGCCTCGATGCGACGTTGGCCGCACGCGGTCGGCGCAAGATCCTGATTGGGACGTTCTTCGGTCCGACGCCGCGCTCAGCCGAGAAGGCGCATGAAGCGCGCAGCGGCTGGCGCACGACGTCCAATGGCCTCATCTGCGAATATTTGCGTTGTTCCTCGCCCGATTGCGACGGCGACATGGCGTGGCGCGATGCGGATCGACGCGCCAACCGCGAACGGCTCGAATGTCTCGAGTGCGACAGCACGATCGAGAGCGACGAGATCATTCTGACACGGCAGCGGTTGCAGACCGAGGCGCCGGACATTCTGTTCACGACGACCGAGATGCTTAATCAGCGCATGGGCGACGACCGGTTCCGGCATCTGTTCGGCATCGGCGAGCGCGCGCAGCGCCCGGTCGAGATGATGCTGCTCGACGAGGTCCACACGTATGCCGGCAGCTCGGGCGCGCAGGTCGCGTTCCTGCTGCGCCGCTGGCGGCGCCTGCTTCGCCGGCACGTGAGCTTCGTCGGCCTGTCCGCTACGTTGAAGGACGGCGCGCGCTTCTTCGCGCAGCTGACCGGGTTATACGAACAGGCGTCGGTCGAGGTCACGCCCGCCAACAGCGACATGATCGCGGAAGGCGCCGAATATCTCTTGGCGTTGCGCGGCGATCCGGTGTCGCGCACGGCCTTGCTGTCGACCACGATCCAGACGGGTATGCTCTTGTCACGGCTGCTCGATGCGCCCGACGAGCGCAAGAGCCGCGGGATCGTTGGCGAGCGCGTGTTCCTGTTCACCGACGACATCGACGTGACCAACCGCATGTATTTCGCGATGCTCGACGCCGAAGGTCGCAGGAGCAGCGGCGCGCCCGACCTCGCAAATCGTCCCGATGGTGGCCTTGCCTCGCTGCGCCGACCACTACCCGTAGAGCAGCGCAAGCTCCATGGCCAGGATTGGGAGGCGGTGGTCGAGATCGGCCACAGCCTGCAGCCTCAGGACCGCAAGTCCGTCGGGCGGGTGATGTCGATGGACCCGGGCGTCGGCAACAATCTCGACATCATCGTTGCGACGGCGTCGCTCGAGGTCGGTTTTAACGATCCGCGCGTTGGCGCGGTGATCCAGCACAAGGCGCCGCGCGACGTTGCGCAGTTCCTCCAGCGCAAGGGACGTGCGGGACGGTCGCGCAAGATGCGTCCCTGGACCGTCGCCGTCCTGTCGGATTATGGGCGCGATCGGCTCGCCTATCAGGGCTATGACCTGCTGTTCGACCCCGAGCTCCCGCTGCGCACGCTGCCGGTCGGCAACCGCTATGTGATGCGCATCCAGGCGGTCTATGCGACGCTGGACTATCTCAGCCAGGCGCTCGGCTCCTCGCGGCAGGGCAGCGTCTGGCTGGACCTCTCGACGAGCACCGACAGCAGCTATCAGCGCGCGCGGCAGACGGCGCTGGCCGGTCTGATCCGTCGTATTCTGACTATTCCGGCAGAGCTGGATCGCTACACCGCTTATCTCGCTTCGGCCCTGAAGGTCGACGAAGACGCGATCGCGCCCCTGCTGTGGGATCATCCCCGACCGCTGATGACCCAGGTTTTGCCGACGGCGTTTCGCCGGCTCGAGAGCAATTGGCGCGCCTGGGGGCAGGCGGGCGATGATCACCAGGTGTTCAATTCGCCCTTGCCCGAGTTCGCGCCGGCCAATCTGTTCAGCGATCTCAACCTGCCCGAAGTCAACATCGTGTTGCCCCAGCCCGGCAACGCGACGCCCGATGAGGTGGCGATGCCGATCGCCCAGGCGCTGCGCGAGTTCGCGCCGGGTCGCGTGTCGCGGCGCTACGGCATCAGCCATGCCTTCGAGCGCCACTGGCTGTGTCCGTCGCTCGACCAGAACCGCGAACAGATGGTGCCGCTGGAGCCGTTCGCGCGCCTGGACCGGCTTGGGCAATGGCAGATCTCGATCGCGGGCTCGGTCCGCCAGATTCCAGTCTATCGCCCGCGCGTCCTAGAGGTCCAGCCGCCGCCCGGGACGGTCGTCGATACGTCGAACGCCAGGCTTCGCTGGCAGAGCCAGTTGGTCGCGCGCGAGCCAGGATTGGTGCTCGATCCGCCCCGCGGCAGCCCCTGGACGCCCCTGGTCGAGGATGTGCGCTTTTACAGCCATGAAGGCCTCAGCCCGATCGAGGTACGCCGGATGGCGCTTGGCAGCGACGCCGGAATCCGCTTTCGCGACGGCGGTTCGCTGACGAAGGAATTCATCTTCGAGGTCGGCCGCGAGGCGGCTGCGCTCGGCTTCAGCCTCGCAGTCGACGCGATGTGCATCCGTCTTCGCTTCCCTGAGGCCTTGTGGGCCAACCTTGGGGATGAGGCCGACCCGCGCTACCGCGCCATGCGCACCGCCCGATTTCATCACCAGGCGGGCCACGGTCCCTTTCTGCAGACGGTCGACAATCCGTTCGCACGCGACTGGCTGGCGCACCTCATGCTGGCGGCGCTCAGCAACGAGGCCATCGCGCGGGGCATCAGCTTGCGCGAGGCGGCAGCCCGCCTTGCCGACGGCAGCGCGGAACTCGATCTCGACCGGACGCTCAACATCCTGTTCCAGTCGCCGATCGTCGATGATGCCAATGCGCAAGGCAATCAGCAGGACAAGCTGCGGCAGGATCTGGCGGGCTTCCTCGCCGACCGGCAGGTCGTCGACAGCTTGTTCAGCCTCGCGGCGATCCTTTGGACACCGATCGACGAAGGTTGGGAGCCGTGGCTGCGCGAGCGTTATGCCTCGACTGTTGGCGCGGCCGCGCTGAGCGCGATCACCAGCCTGTGCCCGCAGATCGATGCCGACAGCCTGGTGCTCGACGTGACTGCGGGGCCGCGCGAGGCCGACGATGTGCTTGCCGACATCGCCGATGGCGAAATCTGGATCAGCGAGATGACGCCGGGCGGCAACGGTCAGATCGAGGAAGCGCAGCGCCAATATGTCGAGGATCCGCGGCGCTTCTTCAGTCTGATGACGGCGGCGCTACGTGACAATGATTTCTCGCTGAGCGACTTCCAGTTGAGTCGCTTCCTCGGCGCGGTGGTCGAAGGGGATCGCGACGATCCGCTGCCAGCCGCGACGCGAAGTTTCCGGCACGCGTCGGGCGCGGAGGAGAGCCATGCGGCTTTCACCGCCCTGCGTCATAACCTGGCCGAGCAAGGCTTCATCACCTTCCATGCTTTCCTTGTGGCGCTCGCCAACCGGATCCTTCGGCCCGGCTCGAGCAGCGACAGCGACGCCTTTTTTCTCGATGCGGTGCGCTTGTGGGATGCGGAGGAGGCACGGCTGGGCGTTGAACTCGACGCGCGTGTGCTCGCCTATCGCTTGGCACGCTCGGACGACATCGATGCGGCGCTCGGGCTTGCCGGCATCGACGCGCCCGCGGTCAATCCGGACCAGTGGCGGTTCGGGGTGATCTACGGGCTGCTATGGCCTCGGGGGCCGCATATCCGCCAGTCGGGCCTGCGGATCTATTCGCCCTTTGCTGAGCTGCCGGCGCCCGATCCGTTGCTGCTGCAGGCCTATCTCGCAGAGGATGCGAGCCTCATCGACCTTGAGGGGGAGGGCTGGCAGGACCAGTGTCTCGATCGTTTGGCCGACGTCGGCGCCGCGACGCTGGTCTGCCCGATGACGGCGGCACCCTTGCTTGCCGATGCCTTGAGCTTCCTCGCCACCAATCCGGTACAGACCGTCTATCTCTCGGTGTTCGCAAGGGTTCAGGCCGTTCGCCGGGTGGAGAACGTCTTCCATGTCGATGTCGACGTTGCGGAGGCGCTTCAATGAGCTTCGAGACGCGACGCATATTTAAGAGTGCGGTGACCAGCCAGAACCTGATCCGCGAACTGCTCCAGATGATGTTCCTCGGTGAATTGCTGGCGCCGGGCGGCCAGCGTGCCTGGTTAGTCAGCCCCTGGATCAGCAATATCACCCTGTTCGACAACCGCGCGGGCGGCTTCGGCACGATCAATCCCGAATGGGGCAATCGTGAGATCCGGCTGATCGAGGTGATGACCGACGTGATGGCGCGCGGGACCGCGCTGAGCGTTGCGACCAGTTTGGATAGCCACAATGATCCGCTGATCGACGCCCTCACCATGGCCGCGGACGAGGGCGGATTAGCGGACAAGCTCTGCATCGTCCGCCGCCAGCACCTGCACATAAAGGGCGTTTTGCTCAAGCGCGGCCTGCTGACGGGCTCGATGAACCTCACGTATAATGGCCTCGAACTCAACGACGAGATGGTCGTCTACGACACGACGCCCAAGACGCTCGCCGAAGCGCGGATCAACTTCGAATCCTATGTCGGGGCGGGCAGATGATCAAGCATCTGCCCCCGCAGGAGCAGGCATGGTTGGCGCGCTTCTTCGCGAGCCCCAACGAACTCGTCTGGGCGTCGCTGCTCGATGAATCGGCGTCGACGCGCGAGGCGGACCAGGTTCGGCAATGGCTGGGACTGCTCGGTTCGCACGGCGCTGCGCCGCTAATCCTGCCGTTCATGCGCGCCGGGACGGTGACGGGCTGGTATGCAACCACCCAAGGCGCGTCGGGTGGCTATGAACTCGGCGACGAGATCAACGCCTGGCTTGGACCGACCTGGCTCAGCCGGTTGGAGCGCGTGCCCGAGGACTCGAACGACCCGATGGCGACGGCGCTTCGCGATCGCTTCGGCGGCACTGTCTATCGGTTCAACGGACCCGACGCCGCCGCGATGCAGGTGATCGCCGCGCGGCTGAGCGAGTTTGCGGGGATTCTGGAGCGCAGGCCGGTTGCGACGCGCACGCGCGTTCGCCCGGTCGGGGCGATTCGCAGCGACTTCGAGCGGGCGCTGCTCGCCGGCGACGAAGCCCGGGCCGAGGCGATGATCGCCGAGTTCAAGCAGACCGGCCGCCTCAATGAAGAGAATCTGCGCTATCTCGAGGTGCGGCTGAGCGCTGGTCTGGGCTTGTGGCCGCAGATCGCGCGCGATCATTGGCTCATCAAGACTTTGGCCGATCTCGCGCTGCCGCCGCAGATCCTCGCCGACCTGATCGAGGCGCTGTACCGGACCTATGTCGAAGACGCCGAGCAGGCAGGCGACGGTGCGGCGATGCGCGACGCGTTCGCCCGCCATGTTGCGATCCCCTATCCCAAGCTGTTCGCATCGCGACGGGGTATCCGTGCGCCAAGGGTGGTCAAGGCGTTCGCGCTGTACGAACTGGTCCAGCCTCATCCAGATTCCTCAATCATCGACGCGCTGCTTGTGCTTCTGCCCGCCGGGAGCGACATTGCGCTATTCGAGGTGCCACCCGCTCCGGAGCCAGTGCCAGCGTCGGCCACGACGCTGGAGCAAGCCGACGAAGCGTTCGATGATGGCCAATTCGACCGCGCATTTGAATTCTACCTGCGGCTGCCTGCCAGCAGGAAGACGATCAGTCGGTTGGTCTCCTGCGTCGGCACGATCGGGACCGACGAGGCCCGCGACCGGCTGCTCGCCACGCTCGAACAAGCGGGCAACGCACTTGTCGAAGGTCTCGCCCCGGCGGTCGCGGCAAGGATCGAGAGCTTCAGACAGGCACGGACGGTCGCTCCAGCGCCATCCGACCACAGCGACGCGGCACTAAGCGAGGCGAACCCGTGGCTGCGCTGGGCCGAGCAACTGCAGGCGGGTCAGAATTTGCCCGCGGCGGAGCGCGATGCGCAATCAGCTCCGACCATTTGGGACGCCTCGAAGATCCGGGACAGCGGCCAGTTGGCGCAGACGTTCGCCGAAATTATCGGCGGCCTCAATGGTGACGCCAGTGCGGTCGCGCGTGCCGCGGTTCCGCACATCTATGCCAGCTTCTTCCCCGACGACCAGAAGGCACCGCCGGCCGCTCGGCCGGTCGCATCGTTGCTGTTCCTGCTGATCGCAATGGATGAGACCCTCTCGCGGGCCGATCTCGACCTGCTCGGCCAGTTGACCAGTCTGCTGATCGAGCAGGGACTGTCGCCCGACGACTATGTGTCGCTGATGAGCGACCTTGAGGATGTGCAGAAGCGGATCGGCTCCTATGCCTATCTGCCGTGGAGCCTGGATGTAAGCGAAGCGCTCGCGATCCTGCCATGTCCGTCGGATGCGGCGCGCGACGCTCGCCTGAGGCTCTTTCTCCTCGTGCTTGGCCAGGCTGCCGGCTTTGCCCATCGGCTCGCGCCGGCCGATCTGCTCCCGATCGAGACGCTGGCAAAGGATTATGGCGTCGGCACCGAGGCGGTCACTGCGCTGCGGCGAGAAGCGGCAGCGGACGATGCCGGTTCGGTTCCCACGCCCGATCTCGATGGCAAGACGATCGGCATCTACACCCTGGCGGAGGCCGCCGGCGCCCGGGCAAAGGCTGCGCTGGAAAGTCTGTTCCCGGGCTCCAAGGTCGTCGTGAACTCGGACCTTGTCGCGACCGCGCAACTGACCAGTCTGGCGAAAGCGACCGATCTATTCGTGTTTGCCTGGAAGAGCAGCAGCCACCAGGCGTTCTACTGCGTGAAGGATGCGCTGGCGGGCAAGGAGCCGATCTGGGCGCCCGGTAAGGGAACCGCCAGCATCTTGCGGGCTGTCCTCGATCACCTCGGATAAGCGCGGCCACACTGGCGCGCATTACGGGCTGTCGCCTGGAATTCCAGAAGCGGATTTCCTCAGGAGAGGCCCGCATCCTCCCGTCGACGCGCCAGAGTCTTGAATTCGCGATCGAAGATATCGACGAGGCATTCGTCTGGCAGCTTCAGGTGATCCAGCAGGGCGAAGCCGAGGACCAATTTTTAAAAGCTCGCAATAGTAGAGAACGTACCGGACATGATCGTCGACCGATCCTTTGATCTCCTGGCCCAGGATGTGACTAAAGTCGTTGCGGAGCTTTGCGACCGCATGGCGATCTTTGGAAAAGCGCGGCAGCGCCTCGGGTAGAACCCGTTGGACGCGTTTGCCATAGTCTCTCAGGCGCGCGCCGAGGCCCGGTTCGTTGTCCCGGGGCATCCGGTTCATGAACAACTCGCGCGCGACCGGCGACAAATCGCGGGAATGGCGTCCCTGAGCGCCAGCACGCCGCGATTGAATTCGTCCGGATCGATCCCGTCACGATCGTCCAACTTGCGATGGAGCCCCTCGACGGCCTGGATGGCGAACAGGATCACATGTGCGACCGCAACTATGACTGGAGTTGCTCCTGTGTCCAGTCGGACTCATGCAGCCCGGAACATGAACAACGGCGGCTTCTGGGCACTGAGGCTCGGCCCGCTGAACGGGGACAATGGGCGCGTAGCTGCCGCCCAGCCGAGCTTGAACAAGCGTCAGCTTCTGCCACCTGAGCGCCCCAAAGCGGACAGGCCGCTCTCCACCCTGAATGCATGTCTGCGTCCCGCCGACTTAGCTGAAGTCCAGACATCTCGCTTTGGTAAGGAAGTCACGTGACTGCCGCTGGCCAGCTGTCACTCATATGGCGGTGGCGCCCCGTTGTATTGGCTGGTTGTTCAAGCCGTTGCGACCGCTGCTACGGTCACCCCATCATCGCGAGTGCGTGCGAGGCGGAAAACCACGGCACACCCAGATCAAGCCGCAGTGCGGTCGAACCGGGATAGACTATTACCTCGGCCCGCACGATCCTCGTCGCCTTGGCCGCGAGGAAGATCCCACCATATCCGATCAGATCGGCCAGGCAGCGGTCGGGTAGGGCGGCTACAACGGTGTTGGGCAAGTTCTCATTCCAGAGCGTCAGGCGCACGTCGGTCGCGCCGCGGCGAGGGCCGTCGTAGACCAGGTCCTCGACATAGCTGAACCGGTCGGTGCGGTAGGTGAGCATGATCCTGCCGTATCGCGTGCTAAAGAAGTCGCCCCTGCCGCCGTGGATCTTCGACTTGCGCGCGACCGGGAGGCGCTGCGCCGATGGCGTGGACAGAGCGAGGCATTCGCCGCAGGTCCGCATCCTGAACCCGGAGCAGAACTCGCGGGCGCTGATGTTCGCCATCAGCAGAAAGCGCAGGCCGCTGGCGGAAATGCGCGGGTCACGTGCCATTATCCGCGCCGCCGCCCGGTTCACGTCCGGCTCCACGGGTTCGGCGCGGCGTCGTCGCCCCGGTCGGCCACGTCCTCCGCGATAAGCCGTTCGCGGGCGTCGCAGGCGAGCACCGGGTCGGCATTGGACACCCAGGCGACGACGTTCTTCTCCGTGCAGAAGCAGCGCAGTCCCTTGGCGGTCAGATACCAGTCCTTGGCCGGGCAGCTCGCACAGGCGGGCACGGGATCGGGATACACGCTGAGGGGCAGCTGGGCGAGGACGGGACTGTCGTGGCGTCCGACGAGCCGGCTGGCGGCTCCGAACCAGAGCTGGACCTCCTCAGTGGGCAACAGGTCGACGGCGTTGGGTTGATCCGCCATGGTCAGGCGTCCCGGTCGAAGAAGGTCTTGATGACCTCGACCAGCTTCTCGTGGACGAGCCTCGCATATTCGAGCCGGTAGCTGGGATGCGCCTCGGCCATCGGCTTGAACTTGACGGTGAGGTCGTCGCGGTGTCCCGGCTGGATGGTGGCGATGACGCGGTCGTGGCGGTTGCGCACCTCGGTCGCCGGGATCGCCACTTTGTCGGCGGCGGCGGCCTTCAGCTCGGCGGCGACGCGGGGTGCGGCATAGCCCTTGCCGGCGATCAGCGCGGCGCGGGTCAGGAGGGCCTCGCGGGTGTCGTCGTTCTCGATCAGTGGGGCGAGATCAATCCACTGGCTGAGGCTGATCTCGCGGCGGTCGGCGAAGGCGGCGAGGATCGGTTCGGGCACCTTGCGGAAGGAGAGGCCGCGCGACATCGTCGACTTGTCCACGCCGACCAGCCGGGCGAGCGCGCTGTCGGAGGTGACGATGCGCCGGCCGAGCAGCGTCTCCCAGCCGCCCGCCAGATCCCAGAAGCTCGGGCGGAGCGCCTCGCGGTCGTCGCGGTAGGCGATCCCGATCGCGTCATCGCGCGGAAGATCCGGGTGAAGGCGGACGCGCAGCTGAAGCCCGGCGGCGAGACAGGCGGCGCAGCGGCGCGAGCCGGCGAGGATCTCCAAGACGCCGTCAGCGGCGGTCTCGCCATGCGCGTCGTTGATCTGGCCGACCGCCTTTAATTCGTCGGCGAGCCGCGCGATCGCGTCAGGTGCGTGCGGCGTGTCGACGCGCGGATTGAGCGGAGAGATGCGTACCGCAGCGGGATCGACGAGTACGACGCGCGTCGTCGAACGCGGCGCGGTCGTCACGAGGGGCAACTGGTCGGTCATCGGGTGGTCCTCTTGGCTGGTGATCGCCCAGCCTTGGTCGAGGTCGCTGTGCGGCAGCCATGTAAGTGCCACGGTCATTGGGATCGCTCAGCGGACATGCGCGTGATCGGCGGTGATGCCGGCAAGCCCGGTCCACATCGGGACCAGGATGCGGCTCTGCAGACCGGCTGGAATGGGCATACCGAACAGCCGGGGCATGGCGGTCCCCACCGCCAGGACCTCGCGGGCGATCAGGCCCGCATGGACGACGTTGCCGAGCGCCAGCGGCGTCCACATCGGCGAACCGGCGGCGATCCAGGCATGGATTGCGTGTCGATCCCCGGCCTGAACCACAATGCAGGGATAAAGGTCTGCGCGACGGGCGTCAGCCCGGGCAGGACCTTTGGTCCCGTCAGTACCGCGACAAGCGGCCGGTCGTCGGACATGGCCGTGCCCTTGCCGCCGGGCCAGATCCGCGCCTGATCGACCAGGCGCTGAAGCGACCGTCCCGCCGGTCCGCGCGCGCGATGAATTTCGGACGCACGTCGGCGGACCGCGCCGCCATGATCGTCACGCTTTCCGACATGGCGGGCATGGCGAGCATCGAAATGGGCGAGTTCGACGTCGCCGGCGTTGCCGATCACGATCCCCGCCGTCCGCCAGGCATGGTCCAGCCCGTCGGTCGGCGTGTCGAGCGACTTCAGCATCGAGCGGACCAGTTCGCGGTTGGCGGGACCGGCGTCCGCGACCGACAGCGGCACGCTGCCGAGGCCGAGCGTGCGGCGACGGGCATCGGCGAGCGCGGCGAACCGGTTGATGCCGGGGTCGCGCGCGCCGCCGGGAAAGGTGTCGACGAGCGGCGCGGCCAGCAGGTCGGACAGCATCAACCCCGTATAGACCGGCAGATCGCGATGGTAGGTTGCGGCGGTGTAGATGGGCTTGGCGAGCTCGGTTTCGTTGACGGTCGTCATCGTCGCCGGGTTCTGCATCGCGGCGGCGAAGTCATAGTCGAGCCGGCATGCGACCAGCGTCGGCAGCGGATGCGCGGAATCGAACCGGCGGCCGGCGAGCAACGCCTGCACCATGTGATGCGACAGCGCGCTGGAGCCGAGCAGGAAGCCGGCGCGAGTGCCGAGCCGCAGCGCGCGGCGGACCTTGACCGGATTGGCGAGTTCGCGACGGCCGCGGCGGGCGTCGAGCCGGGGTCCGCCCGGAGCATCGAACAGGCGGCGCTTGAGCTCGAGACCGATCTCGCGCACCCGCGCCACCTCGAACAGCGATGCCATCGCGCCGAGCGGTCCGCCGAAGGTCAGCGGGAAGGCACCGCACGGGGCTGCCATCCACGGCAGCGCCTCGAACACGCGGTCGAGGCGGCGGGTGACGACGAGCTTGTAGACGAGATCGGTCCGCACCCGGGCGAGCAGATCGATCCGGGCTTGCGGGTCCGGGTTCTGCAGGCGGTTGAGATCGCCCGTCAGCAGGCCCGACCACGATGGTGGTGCGTCGGTCGGAGTGCCGGCCATCGTTCGCTCGACTCGGTCGGCCAGCTCCTGCAGCTCGGCGGCGAACATCGCCGGGGCGAGCGGCTTTGCCCGTCCCCGGACCGGCAGCGCCTCGACGAGGCGGATCGTGCGTAGGCCGATCGTCTCGCCGACGACGGTGAACAGACCGATGGCCTCGACGAGACGACGCGCATGCTCGATGACCGATGCGATCTTCCGCTGCCGGTCGTGGTGCAACAGTCGCGGCTGTCCGGCGGCTTCGAACGCGGCGACACAGGATCGGAGCGGCTGAGCAATGGCCGCATTTGCCATACGGGCATTCTCGCGATGCTTCGGGTCGGTCGCCCCGCGCAGCCCGTCTTCGACGACGCGGTGGAAGGCGCGGACCATGTCGATGGTCGCGCGCGCGACCTGTACCACGCCGCTGCCGGCGAGCGACGAACCCTTCCCCTCGCGCTGAACGATCCATGCGGCGCGCACCGCCGCGGCGGCCTGCCGCTCCGCGACGATCAGCTCGGCCATTGGCCCGCCCGCATACAGCCCCTCGAGCCAGTTCGCGAGCCAGCCGATCTCCCAGCCGGCCACCTTCCAGAAGGCGGCGGGCGCATAGCAGATGCCGGTAATGTCGTAGAGCCAGCGCAGGATGTCGGCGGCGCTCTGGGGCCGAGTGCTGTGGCGGTGCGCGGCATCGTCCATGACGATCGCGCTGCCGTACCCGGAGACATAGGGCGCGAAGTCCGGCTCGCGCGTGCCGACGATCGCCGCGCCGGTCCAGGTCGACACCGGCCCGTCGATCTCGCGGTGCGGCAGGAACGCCTTGGCGAGCGACACGCCGGGCGGCACCACCGCGACTTGGTTGGGCGAGGCGGTGCCGTCAGGCAGGATGACGTCTGGCAGGATGATCCGTGCTCGGTGGGCGAGGCCTTCGATGTCCTCGCGGTCGTCGCGGCGGATCGCGCGATCCGGGGTCATGCGTCGCCCTCCTTGAAGGCCTGGACGATCTCCCATCCGGCAAGGATGTTGGCGCGCGCGATTTCGGCCTGATCCCAGCGCTCGACGATCTCGCGCAGAGGCTCGGCGCGGTTGGCCAGCGTCACGATCTCCACCTCGCGCGCGAGCAGACGCTCGGGGACGCAAGGATCGAACCGGTCGTAGATCGCGGCGAGCTGCGCCCGGACGGTCTGGAGTTCGGCGCGCTGCTGCACGACGTCGGTAATGACGACGCCGCCCACGGTGATCGAGATCGCGGTCATGCCTCAACCTCCCCGTTGAAGCGCAGGTTGGCGTCATGGTCGGCCAGCCAGTTGGCCGCGTGACCGCGGGTGCGCCCGGCCGGGACCGCCACGTCCGTCTGGCGCGCGGTGGTGACAGCGAGGTGGCCCTGGCGCGACAGCGCCGGCTTCCAGCGCCAGCGACGGCTGGGGTCGCGGCGCTGGTGCTCGGCGAAGCGGCGACAGTCGTCGCGGTAGCGCGTCTCGGCGTCGCGGTGGAACGCCGCGGCGCCAGTCTCGGCGAGCGGCGCGCCGCCCACGATAATGACGGGCAATAGCACCGCACCGAACCGCCGGTCGGGCTGACCGGTGGCGGCGTTGTCGAACAGGCCGCGCAGTGCCGCTGCGGTCAGGTCGTAGAGGCCGCGATGACCATCGGCGTGTCCGGGCGCCAGTCCGAACGCCTTGGTCGCCTGGCCCAGCCCCAACTTGGGCCGCTTGAGCCAGAACGGATCGACGCGGCCCTGCTTCAGCAGGCCCATGTCCAGCAGGAGGCGTTCGCCGACGATCTCGAGCATCGGATCCGACGCACAGACACGGTGCAGTCGGCCGAGCAGATCCATCTCCCCATCGTCCGGCGATCCCGACGCTGCCAGCCGCGCGATCGCGTCACGCCAGTCGAGCGTGTGGAAGCCGAGCACAGACAGGATGTGCTGGGAGTCGAAGCCCCGCTCGGCGAGCATGCCGCCATGGACATAGGCGGTGTAGTTGGGGTGGTAGCCAAGCGCCGCCTGTTCGGCATCGAGCACGGCGGTCTGCACCAGCGGAGTCTCGCGTGCGTCCCGCGCATCCGCGAGCTCGCGCTCGACCGCGGCGACGAGAGCGTCGTCGGAAAGGGGTGTGATGTCGGTCGCCATAGCCGTGTCTCCTTCGAGACACGTCGACCACGTCCACCTGTGCGACAGCCATGAAAGTCCCCGTCGCGTGAGCGCCGCGCAAGGGCCGGGGGAGCAGGGCAGGGAGGTGTCAGGCATCGGCGGCATCCAGCGTGTGCGCCGAGCCCGTGCCCAGCCTTGAGCTTATGGGTTGAAGAGGCCGCATTGCACAGCTGATTTTCGCCCGCGTCGCAGACTTCACGGATCGGCAGCGGCGCCACGACACACGCCGGCACTTTCCTGGCTGCGACACGACCCGTCGAACAATGGTGCCGGGCATGACGGCGCGACCCACGATCCGAGCGACAGCGATACATCGCAATCCGACGAGCGGCGTTTCACATCAGCGATACACCGCCGCGCAGCCAGCAGCCGATCCGACGGTGCGTGCGTGCGGGGGGGGG
>CAXTTU010000035.1:0-15638 GCA_964247225.1 uncultured Sphingomonas sp.
GCAAATCGCTGGCGAGCCCGGACCACATCATCTCCATGATCGACGGCAAGCCGTACCGGACGCTACGCCGTCACCTGTCGAGCAACGGGCTGACCCCGGACGAGTACCGCAAGCGCTACCGCCTGAAGCCGGACCACCCCATGGTCGCGCCCAGCTACTCCGAAAGCCGCCTCTCGATGGCGCACAGGATCGGGCTCGGCCGCAAAGCTGGGCAGGTCGTGGAGGAAACGGCAAAAGAGGTACCCGCACCGGCGGAGAGGCCGGTCAGGCGCGCCCGCAAGAGCGTGGCCGAGTCGAAGCAGGCCGCGCAGGAGCATCTGGGCGGAGGCGGGGAGGGTGCGACCGCGGTGCCGGACAGCGCTGGCAACGCCTGATCGCGATCGCGACCGGCGTTGGTGGGAAGCGGGACGGCTGCTTTGGAGCAGTAGTCTGCTGAAATTGACCTTCGTCGACTAAGTCCTCGGCGGCAGTGCCGGACACTCGCGTGCTTACTAGGTATCCGGTGCGGGGCATGAAGTGGATGGCGGTGCAATCGACACCGGCACCATCGTCCGGGCGGCCCCTGGGCGAGCCACGTGCCGACCGGCGCGTGACTGCACGCGGCTGCCAGCACAACTGAGCCTCAAGGCTCGTCCGCGTGCGTGTTATCCGCCATGATTACGGCCCTCAGCTCGCGCGAAATGATCTGGTCCTCTATCGATCCGTCGTCGATCAGGATGTTCTCCGGGTTGCCTAGCTGAACATACCGAATTGCCTCCGAGCGGGCGACGATCGCGAGCGCCCTCCTTGCAATCTGCTCGGGCTTTTCACACCGGTGCGCGGCGATGGCGTCGTGCAGCCACTCGTACCAGCCGCCGTCGCCACCGTTGATGTGGACGTTGGCCTCCGTCTGAAGGCGCTCCCTAGCAGAACCGGCCGTGATTGGACCGACCAGGACGTCGAGAAGCTCGGAGGCGAGCAGCATCTGCTGCATGCCGCTGATCACCTCAGTCCAGTTGAGCACGCGCCGCCGCGCCCTCAGCGCGGCCGGGATGAAGTCGGCCAGCCGGTAGATCAGGCGCGCAACGAAGGCGGCGGACGCGCGGCCGTCAACAGGCAGCAGAGTGGCGAGCACCGTCTGCGCCCCCGCGGCGAGGAAGCCGGTGCCGACCGTTGCGTGCGAACTCGCGTCGATGCCCTGCGTGTCGCAGGCGCTCAGGATCACGATCGGCGGAATCCTTGCCTCCCCGCGCAGATGCCAAACGTCGACATCTTCCTTCCCGATCCGGAGTGTGGCGATCCCCGTGTCGGCGTTGCCCCGGCCATGGCCGTCGAAGATCATGATTGGCGCTTCCGAGGCGTTCAGAGTGTCAACCAACTCCGACCGCGACGATACCCGACGCACGACCACCTCGACCTTGCCAAGCCAGCCGGGAGCGCCGCGACCCACCGCTCCTATCAACACGTCGCGCAGCGGATCATCGGCCTCGAAGGAGGAGACGACGAGCACCTTCCTGAGAGCCTGCGGGGTCACCGTGATCGCCTCGTTCTGCGCCAGCTGCAACATCAGCACGTTGCCCGGCGTCGCGCAGACCCTGGAGCACAGGTAGCGGAACATAAGCGGCAGCCCGTCGACGGGCAGCAACTCGAGCGGCGCATCGCTAACGATCTTGATTGGCCCGCCAACCTCGCCGATCAGCGCCATGCGCTCCGGTCCCAGCGTTCCGGCGAGCTGCTCCTGTATCGTCCCGAACAGGCGAGGCGTCTTGAGGCGCGCTGCCGGACTGGTTGCGCGAATGTTGCGCGCGAAGTTGCTCAGGAGCGGGAACACGTGATTAACGCCGGGCGACAGCCGCATCACCGCCGAAGTCGTCTGCGCGGCCTTGAGCCCAACCGCCGCCGTGAAGATCGCAAGGTCCTGCCCCCTGACGGCGACGACCTGCTTCGCCGCCGCCGACTCCACGATCGCCTGTCCCAGCTTGCCGTCGACTTCGTTGAACAGCCCGCACTGAGTCTGCATCAGCCGGAGCATGTCGAAGGCTGCCCGGTCGGGCGCGCCGTCGCGCCTGAAGCGCGCGTACGCGTGCCGGTAGAAGGCCGGCTCGACTAGATAGAGCGCCGGATGAATCAGCGACATCCGGTGAAAGTCTCTGAACCCAGCCTCGGTCCGCACTGCCTCGACCGCTCGAACCCCGTCGGCGATCACGCCGGTGTATTCCGCCTCCGACCGCCCATGGAAACTCTCGGGGTCAGTGGCGTGGCGTCGCGCCCGGGCCAGTACCATCTGGTTCGGCAGAGTGACGTTGTGCATCCAGGCCTTCAGTCCGACGGCCTCCGAGCGCGGCTTCTTCCACTTGACGAGCGATTCCTCGACCGCGGCACGGCGCGGCGCCGAGAGTCCCGCTCCGCGCTCCGCCATCACGCGTCCGCAGTAATCCTTGAGCACATCCGAGGTGAAATCGCCGGCCGCGACCGAGCCGGCCAGGCCCATTGCCGAGATGTGGAGCACCGGGACGCCAAGGGCCGACGTCCAACGGACGACCCGCTCCGACGTCTCTGGATCGCCGGACATCACGACGAGGAAAGGCCCGAAATCCTTGACTCCCATGCGTTCCAGCGGCGACACGCTGAGCGGCGACCAAAGCAACTGGCGCATGCCGCCCATCCTTTGCGCGATCAGGCCCGCCCCAAACTGGGCAGGCTCGAGCACGTCGGCGGGAAGTTGGGCGAGGAGCTCCAGCGCCCAGATCAGTCCGGGCCAACTTCTACCGAACCCCTGGAAAGGCGAGGTTTCCTCCAGCCGGTCATCGGCCAGAACGACGATGTAGTTGATCCTGAGCGGGTCCGGGAACATCGGGCGAGCTTAGTCCCAGAGCCGGCGACATGCCTAGGGCGACACGCCTAGGGGCGAATAGGCCGGATGGCGCCGTATCCACAGCCGACACGATCGATGCGCTTGCACCTTCCTGTCAGCTATCGCATTCACCGCCAGGTTCATTTTCTGGCTCAATCAATGAGCTTTGAGCCTAGGTTGCGTCGGCGATCGCCCGGCATTTCTAGTCCAGGCGCGCAAGGCTGAGTAACGTGCAGCCCGCTGTCGGGGCGGAGCCCCATTGATGGGCATGTGCGTATCGTGGTCACGGCTGACGATCGGACGGTTGTTGCTCGGCCTCGGCGGCGTCTCTCGACGTGATTTGACCTGACCGCTCGACGATGTCGAAAAACCCGAGGATATGCTCGTGGGTCAAGCACAAGGCATCCTCCCAGTTCGTCCAGAAGCCTTCCCGATTGACCCTCTTGCCCTTGCTCTTTTTCGAAAACACGCCATCTGTACCGAACAAGATGATTTGATCGCCGAATAGACTGTCGTCGAAATCGAAAAGCTCGGCGCTATCATGCTTGATGCAATTGGCGACCTTTTGAAGGAGCTTCAGCCCTTTGGGATCGATGGCCCAGCCGTCGGCCTTGAGGTCCCCAAAAGCCTTTTCGCCTCGATATTCCGGCCAGTCCATGTAGTCGCAGACATGCTTTTCCCATGTGTGGAAGATCATCAGGGCAAACGCTTTTCGATGCGCCTGCAAGGCCTCCTCTGCGGCCCTTCCGCGTATGCACTGATATTCGACATTGGGAAGCGTCTGTCCGGTCTCCTCGTCCTGCCAGTCAGGGTCAGCCAGACCAGCCTCGCGCAATTCCACGGCCGCTTTCACCTCAACGAGGCTCGCGTCATATTCATCGACGAGCGGCGCATGCCCGGCGGCATAGGCAGACCGGAGCGGTCGTAGCGCCACACTCAGATAGACCGGACGAAGGTCCGTCATGTCGTGCCCCCGCTTGCGCCGGTCTTCAAATGACAGGCTCCGCTTCGATCGCTCGAGCAGTCTTGAGCGCTTGCTCGCCGTGGGCGGGATTGCCGAGCCATACTTGCACCAAGGCAATATCCGTCGTGCGCCCAACCCGAGCCAGAATTTGCAACGCTGCCTCCACATGCTCATCGTCGAGGGAGCCGGACGTGCTGAAGTGCGGAAACACCGAGCGGGCGACATAGCCTGGAGAGAGCACTTGCCGGACCAGACCCAACACCATCTCCGGCCAGAGCGCGTCGAATGCCATCTTGGCATGCTCGTAAAATCCAAGATTACGAGCCTCGCGCGCGAGGCGCTGTATCACGTCGAAAGCCTCCGCCGTGCCACAGCCGACAAAATCCGCTACGGCGTCTGCCGGGGGCGACGATGATGGCTCGCCATTCAGCGCGTAGAGCAGCGGCGCCGCGCGATACCAGGCACGGGTCGCCAAGTCTGACGGGGGAGGATCGGGCGGACTGAGGTGAAGCCCAAGCGTCGCGAGCAGCCGGATCGCATCCGCAAAGCAGATCACCGCATATTGGTGAGAGCCACCCTTGAGCTTCGGCACTTGCGCGAGCGCCTGCAATTCCGGCTCCGCCGCAGTGTCCGGTGCGCGCGCCATTGCCCTAAGCACATCGGCGATAAGCCAAGGGTCGCCTCGCTCATCACGAAGGGCACGCAGCAATAAGGCCTGGCGCTTCCCGGGCGCGAGCGCCTCGTAGAACGCCTCCCAGTAGGTGTCTCGGTAGGGATGGTCATAGGTCGAAGTAAGCCCGCTCAGCGCCAGCGACTGCGTTTCCGCCGATTCCGGCTGTTCCAGCATTCTCTCATATTCCTCGACCGCATCCCCGACCGAGAAATCGGTTTCAATGCCGTCGACGCCCTCGAGCGCGTCGATCAGGATGGAGTTTAGGAATGGGTTTTTGTTGGACATGAATTCGTTGAGCGACAAGCAAACAGCCTCCCTGTCGTCCTCGTCCAGTTCACCACCGCGAAAACGGATCACGTCGCACACGACTAGACGCAGGTGGTAGACCTGCGTCCTCCAAATGTGCCGCAGCAATTCCGGAAAACGGGACGACAGATCTGTGGAGTGTGCACGCCTGAGGATGGATACGAGCAGGAACACTTGGCCCGTACTCAGTTCCTCGAAGCGGTCTAGGATGTTTCCCAGGCCGGCAACGCCGTCCTGGCTATCGGCACGCCCGAAGCCATTCTGAATGTTATGGAGGAGGTTTTGCAGATGCCGTCCACCGAACGGATGGTGGTGCATCCCATAGACGGTTCCAAACGCAGCAGCGCGCCAGGCGAGCCTAATGTCCGGATGATCGGCACGGAGCCTCTCGGCCTCTGCAATTAAACGCCGGTCAACCACCGCAAACAAATCGAGCAGATCGGGCAGCAACCCATCCCCGACCGAAGCAGCGATGAGCTTGAGGTAAAGTGCGTCTCCAGGCGCATCCTCGTCAGCGTCCCTCAGATTCGGAGTCAGCGACGATAATTGCCGCACCGACTCGAAATCTTCGGGGAGAGCAAGCCTGACCTTTGCGTAGCGTTCCTTGAGCCGCGCTATCAAGTCGCGCATATGGTCGAAGACAAAGTCTCTGGCCTTGGCTCCGGCTCGGCCCGAACGCGCGCTTTCCAACATCCGCGAATCCGGTGTTCTCTCGAGAAGCGTCGCGATCTCCAGGGTGGTCGCACAGCCGCCGATCACGAATTCGCGCAGCTCCGCGTTGATCGGCTGGCTGGCAAGCACTACGAGCTCCGCAGGCGTCGCGGCGCGGCGCAGGAGCGCCTCGGCGGCGAAGAAGTCGCCGATAAGATCATGGCGGAAGCCAACCCGGTTCGCTTCGTCCCACAACAGACCCGCGTGGCAGGCGGCCTCCATGGCCGTGCTTTCCTTTGCGTCGACGATCCGCGCTGCCGCAGCCTTGGGCATGGCTGAGACGAATCCCGTCCGCATCGCGGTCGCAAGCGTCGCAAGACCCTGAGCGGCGTGCTGCGCCCGAGACACCTTCAGCCGCGCCTGGGTAAAGCCGTGATAGAGCGCGAAGCGACCATCGCTGGCCTTGGCCTGTCCAAGCGTTGCCGCCAGGATGGCGGCGTCGTGCGCCGTCGCCACCAGTTCAAGCGTGCCGGTCTCGGGTGTGGTCATCGCTCGGCCGATATGCGCCTCAACCATGCGTTGTGCCTGCGCCGCATCCGGTTGCCTGAGGGCAAGAGTCGCGCCCGACAGAGTCGCTGGCAGCCTAACCGGTTGCTGTCCCGAAAGCAGGACGCGGACGCCGTAGTTGACTCGCGTGGCTTGGAGCGCCGCGATGAGATCAGGCCGACTCTCCGCGGGGCATTCATTCAGCGCGTCGACGTGAAGGATGATCTCGGCGCCAGCGTCCGCCGCGGCCTTGGCCAGGGCTGGAAAGCTCCGGTTCGAACACCGCGCCGTTGCCGTCCGCAGCAGACGCCCGAAATCCCGATCGAAGTCACGCGCTCGAACGAACACCGGAAGGTTCCCGCACGTCGCACACGCATCGGCGAGCCGCTTAAGAAGCTCGCTTTTCCCACTCCCGGAGCCGCCGACGATCTGGAACTGCTCGCCGTTTTTGCACCGCGTAGCCAGACCCTGTGTCGTAGTCTCCTCGACAAACAGCGGTTCGATATAGGGCCCGAGCGTGGCGCGGCTGAGGTCCTGATGGGCGGCGAGATAGTCCGCTACGATTTGCTCCGCTTCCGTGGGAGGCCGTGCGCTCTTGTCCTTCAGTTGCAGGGACCGCGCAAAGGCCTTCCACCGCTCCAGGCTTACAGCATCCGGGCGGGGCTGCCGTAACAGGGCGAGCAGGTCGGAGTAGCTGCCGATCGCGGCCTTGAAGTCACCCGTTGGTATCCCCGACCCGACCGGGGGCGATGGGTACAGACAGAGCATGCCCCCGACAGCGGATTTGAGATCGGGGCCTTGCGCCCCGCGCAAAGCGTCCGTCACCGCGAACCGGTTTTCGAGCGCCTGCCGATAGGGATTGGTCGCGTCCAGCTCGCGGCGAGAGCCGTCGTCCAGTTCGAGCGCCCAGGGACCATCCACCGCGCCGTGAACGGCATGAATATAGCCTTTCACCTCGACAACGATCGCGGTCGCTTCTGTCGCCACGATCAGATCGATCTGGCGTCGCTTTGGTCCGATCGTCAGGTTCGCGAGAATGACAGCATCAATGCCGGCCTCGCTCAGGTCCCGTTTGAGACTGCGAACGCACGCGGCTTCGGCCGCGTTCGTGATCGGGTCACCTTGGAAAATGGGCATCATGGAGGGAGCGGTCGGCATCTCCACAGGCTATATTTCATCGATCCCAAATGCAGCAGCGATCTCCGGCGCGAGAGCGATCGCACTGCTTGCGCGCGGGCGTATGCGGAGACAGCACTGGCCGAAGATGCGATTAGGACGCCATGGAACCGACGCTGCCGCAGACCCAAGGACCCCGACCGGCGAGCGATGGATCGTCCCCGGTCCACCACATCCTTTGCAGGCTCCGGAAAGAGCGCTCGCCGGCGGAAATGGTGGCGGCGCTGAGGACGCTGGAGAGGCCGCGCCGGTCTAAGGCGGTTCAGCGCGAGATCAAATCGCTCATCCAAACCCTCGAAGGGCATCTCGCGACCGACGGTACTCGGGAGGCCGTGGCCGTTGCGCTGACAGCGATGTTCGCGGACGGCGATTACGCGATCGGGAAGATGCGGAGGGAAGGCGTGCTGCGGGCCTCCAAATACGGCTACAGGGGGATAGCGATCGCCAACATCGCGAGGGCAGCGCTTGATGCGCGCGCCTCGATCGAAGCCCGAGACGACCGGCTCAATTATCTCAAGTCGGTCCTCGCTCTAACCCGGCTTTCGCCTAGCGCAAAGGCGCTGCACGACAGGATCGTGAAGATCCTGAGTGAGCGAGAGAATGTCGCGCTCAAGACAGTGCTCGCGATCGTCAACAGCCGCTTTTACCACCACGGCCCGGCGGACGATTCGCTCAGTTCCCTGAGGCTGGGCCGGTACACGGTCGAGGAAGTGTCCGAAGCGGCCTCTCTCGTCCTGGCCACCTATCGCCAGCTTTTCACCATCCACGACCACTGTTGCAACGAGATCGACTCCGAGGGTGTCGCCGGACCCGCCCCGGTCTACGAGCGGCTGCTCGTGGCCGCCATCCGACTGACGAAGTTCGGGGATGCGGAGGCGTTGGTGGACGGGCTACCGTTCCAGGCGCGGTGGGAGCGCGGCGCGGTCCGCGTCTCCGCCATTGAGCCCGACGTCGAGAAGTCGATCCGGCTGGGATATCTGCAGAGCCAGACCCAGGTTATGATCAGGGCCCGGCAGGCAATGGGTTCCGAACCGCCCATCTCCGTGCGCGAGATGATCGAGAAGGGCTTCGAGCGGGGGGCGTTCGATCGGCTGGTCGAGTTAGTCGGCTGGCCCGTAAAACGTTTTCGGCTGTTTCTTCCGACCGCGCCCCAGGTTTTTGGTCTCTTCCGGTCGGACGACGTTTTCCGGGACGAGGTGGAAAGCCTGATGGTCGTCGACGCCGACTCGTTTGGCGAGCTTGACCCAGACCTCCAGATCACGCCGGAGGTGACGATGAGGGACCTGCTCAAGGTCCAGCGCTACTTCAACTTCATCAGCTGCCTTTATCAGACGAAGCTCCAGACTATCGAGGACGAGGCGGAGCGGGCCTATCTCGCCTTCACGTCGACTATTCCCGTCATACCGCACGACAACCTTCTACAGCAGTTCCAGCTCATTTTCGGCGACGCACGTAAAGCCCTCTCGATCATCGACCTGCTGAAGATCGATTTCAGCGCGAGCCACCTTGACCTGCAATATACCCCTCTAGTCGACTTGGGGAGCTACTACGTCGTCGCTCCGCATCTCTTGGCTGCGTCCAACCTGGTGCGCAACGTCACCGTGGCGAAGAAGCTGAGGAGCTTCGCACTAAGGGCGGGAGACCCGATGGTCGCCGCCGTCATTGCGGCGCTCGAGGCCACAGGCTTCAAGGTCAGGTCCGGTGTCGAGGTGACCATCGGCGGGAAAGAGGTCGAGCTCGACCTGGTCGCCTGGCGCGACGGCGTCCTGTTCCTTTTCGAATGCAAAAACGCGTACCATCCCTGCTCGGCCCATGAGACGAGGAACAGCTTCGAGCACATCCGGGTGGCGCGGGACCAGCTGGACGTGCGGCGCCAAATGTTCAACGACCCCGTAAATCAGGCGAGACTATTCGGCAAGCTCGGTTGGAACGTACGGCCGACAGAGCGACTCGTCACGGGCATCGTCATCGCGAACCGTATCTTCAACGGCGCGGAGTTCAACGGACACCCGGTCCGGCAGGCGCACGAGCTGATTAACGTCCTGCGGACGGGGACGATAGGGGGCGACGTAGAGTTCAGGTTTTGGGAGGAGGACGCCTTCGCGACGCAGGATCTAATCAACTACTTGGGAAGCGACTCCGTTGCCACGAAATCGTTCGATGCGATGGAGCCATATCCTGTCGAGATTGATCTTGGGGGAAGGCTGCTGGTCTTCGAGTCCTACGCGATCGATCCGCAAAGGCAGCTGGAGATCATGGAAGAAAGCTACGGTCGGCGTCGTCCGGAGGGCGGCGGCGTGCCCCATCCGGGCACCGCGACGTGACGTGCCCTGAGTGACTTGCTCCGGTCCGCCCGGTGTTGCAGCGTCCGGCCGCAGCTAGAAAGCACGCGCTTCCCCGCTCGTCGTGGCAGCCCCACCTTCGTCCGGGCCTCGCCAGCGCTGACGCAACCTATCGTACCCAGCCATCAACCGTCGTGCGCGGTCGACCTCCTGCGCCAGGACTTTCGCGATGGCCTGACACGATCCTCGCTCTCATAAACTGGTTGCCTCAGCCGAGCTAGATCGCCGCTGGTCGCCGCCATGCGTTTGCGATCCTTTCACGCATGCACCATTCTGCCGCGGCGAACTCGCTACATGCTCGAAAGCTATCGCAAGATGGACGTGAACGAGTGACTGCTTTTGAGAAGCGAGCACAGCGCGTTGAACGTCCGCAACTGGGTCACCGTGGCCGCCGACGTTGGGGTCCGCCTCAGGTTGGATCACCCGGATGGTTCTCCGGCGCCCACGCGAACAATGCTGCCATCAGGAACGCGATACCGGCGATGAAGACCAGGTTGTAGATGTTGTCGACGGACCGGATACCTTGCGCAGCGACGAGCCACCATGCCCCGACTCCTATCGCGGCCACCCGCATCAAGCGCAGCGATGCGGATGCTCGCGCAATCCCGGCGAGGCGCAGCAGGTGCCCGACCGCGATCGCGGCGAGCAGCAGGGCGGCAGCGCGTCCAAACCCGACCTGGATGCCGCGATAGGTCACTTCACCGCCGAGGTCGATCGCGTGTCCTGAGCTCATGGTCGTCACCTGACCGACCGTCACGACCAGCGGCGCAGTCGTTGTCATGTCCGTGTGTTGGAGGTGCAGCATGGGCAGGTACAAGCAGGCGAGGGGCAGAAGAACTGCCGCCGTGATCCTGAGGGCGGGGAGCCGGAACAGCCCGCGCCAGGGCAACCGTTCGATCTCCATCCCGCGGTCCCGAAGTTGGCCGCGTAATGCCGCGCCGTACAGGCCCGTCAGGAGTAGATACACGAGCAACAGCGTACCCGGAAAGAACAGGCCGGCCACTGCCTGCAGCGCCGAGTCGAGGAACAGGTAGCAGCAGACTATCGGAAAACGGTCCGGCCTTTCCGGCCGCAATGCGACGAAGGCCGCGCCCCCCAGGTAGGCAGTATCGAACAGCCAGTCCCACGTGATCACGCGCGAGACCAGGCTGAGCAGGAACATCAGCCCGACCAGTATGGCCGCAATCTTCTGCGGAGCTAAGCGTTTCATTGTAGCGGAATCAGCCATATCGATATGAGCCTCCAATCACGCCGCAAAACGGAGAAGCGGGATAGACCCGATCCGCTCCGGTGCGCCACGGATCGCCGACGCGTGCATTACTGCGCCGCCGCTGCATGCCTCAGGCTTTCCAGCGTGGGGGTGTAGGGAGTTACTTGGGTGCACAGGAACTGACTAAGCTTACCGTCCTTGACGATCCACCGGAACGGCCCGGAATGGTCGCCCTTGTCCGCCATGGCCTTGAACTGCAGCACCTCCGAAGGCTTTGTGAGCGACAGCACGCCGCTCTGATAGGTATAAGTCCCTGGTTGAAACAGGCCCGGCCCGGTGTTGAAGGTCGTGAAGCTGTCTCCCGGGCCGATCACAAAATCGAGGGCGGTCATGGGGGTGCGCCCGTTGTAGACGCAGCGATAATAGCCTTCGGCCACTCGCGCCGGCGTCGTATCTTCAGGCTTGCTGCCGCAACCGGCGATGGCGAGGGCAAGGGTCATCCAGCAGGATGGGCGTGAAATCATTTTGGCCTTCTCAATCAACAAACATCTGGTCTGGATGCGGAGGTGCCGCTTCAGTAGCGTGCACGGTGTCCCCACGATGGCAAGCAAGATCAGTGGCCAGCCGGACTGAACAGGTCATGCGCACCTTCCTGCCCGTGTAGGTCGCCGTAGCTGATTTGCCCGTTCTCCACCGTGTACGCCATGAAATTGGCTTGCGAGACGCCCGCGTCGTTGTCGAACCGGACCAGGATGCCGTCCAGCGGTTCGGGTGACTCCGCCACCTGCGCTTGCACATGGGTCGCCCGGACAGTCGCGACGCAGCCGGACGCCACCCTTCGCCGAACCTCGTCCTCGAGCAGCGCCTGCGCGTCCGCCCAGCTGGCGGCGATAACAGTCTCGATCCGACTGTCGGGGTACATGACGGCACCCACTGGCGCGAAGCCGCCCGCCTTCCGGATGCTCTCCTCGACCGCGTGGGACAGCGTGCCCCATAGTGCTTCTACCTGCTGTTCGGACGACATCGCATTTTCCTCCCTCGACGGCCCCGCCCGGCTGCGCGGGGAGGCCGATCTCCAAGAACCAACACACTTCCGCTCGATCCACACGACCTCGGACGGCTAGGGGCGTTTTGGGAATCCATAGCCGCCGCCACCGGGCGTTTCGATCGTGAACACGTCGCCAGCTTCGAGCTCAGCCCGGTCCGTGCCGCCCAGTTCGGTGCGGGAGCCGTCCGCGCGCTCGGTCCACTGCCGCCCTGGAGCCCCGTCGCCGCCGCCCGCCAGCCCGAACGGTGCCACCTTGCGGCGGGACGACACGATCACGGCGGTCATCGGCTCCAGGAACCGCAGCCGTCGCACCGCGCCGTCGCCGCCCCGCCATTCCCCCGCGCCGCCCGAGCCGCGGCGGATGGAGAACTCCTCCACGCGCACCGGGTAGCGCAGCTCCAGCACCTCCGGGTCAGTCATGCGCGTGTTGGTCATGTGGGTCTGGACCGCGGACTGCCCCGCGAAGCCGGGTCCCGCGCCCGCGCCGCCGCAGATCGTCTCATAATATTGCCGGGTCGCGTCGCCGAACAGGAAGTTGTTCATCGTCCCCTGGCTGCACGCGACCGCGCCGACCGCGCCGAACAGGGCGTTGCAGACCGCCTGGCTGACCTCCGTGTTGCCCGCGACGACAGCGGCATCGGGTGCCGGGGACAGGAACGTGCCGGGCGGGATGCGGATCGTCACCGGCTTGAGGCATCCGTCGTTGAGCGGAATGTCCTCGCCCACCAGGCAGCGGAACACGTAGAGCACGCAGGCGCGCGTGACCGCGGGCGGGGCGTTGAAATTGTCCGGTCGCTGCACCCCCGTGCCGGTGAAGTCCACGACCGCCGAGCGTGCTCCCCGGTCCACCCGCACCGACACGCGCAGCGGCGAGCCGTCGTCCATCCGATAGTCGAAGTCGCCATCGCGGAGGCGGTCGATCACTCGGCGCACGCTCTCCTCGGCATTGTCCATGACGTGCCGCATATAGGTGCGCACAGTGTCCCAGCCGTGCCGGGCAATGACCCGGTGCAGCTCGCGCACACCCGCCTCGTTCGCCGCGACCTGCGCCTTGATATCGGCGACGTTCACGTCCGGGCTGCGCGCGGGATAGCGCGCGCCCGCTAGCAGCGCCCGGAACTCGGCCTCGCGGAAATGGCCGCGCTCGACGAGCAGGAAGTCATCGATCACGACGCCTTCCTCCTCCAGCGTCCGCGAGTCGGGCGGGGTTGATCCGGGCGTGGTCCCGCCGATATCGGCGTGATGCCCACGCGAGCCGACAAAGAAGCGGATCGTCCGGCCCCCGTCGTCGAACACCGGGGTGATGCAGGTCACGTCGGGCAGGTGCGTGCCGCCGTTCGACGGATTATTCAGCGCGACGACGTCGCCCGGTCGCAACGTGCCCTGGCGTGCGCGCAGCACGGCTTTGACGCTCTCGCCCATGGCACCGAGGTGAACGGGCACATGCGGGGCGTTGGCGACCAGGTTGCCGTCCGCGTCGAAGATCGCGCAGGAGAAGTCCAAGCGCTCCTTGATGTTCACACTTTGCGAGGTGTTCTGCAGCACGGTGCCCGTCTGCTCGGCAACGTGCATGAACAGGTTGTTGAACAGCTCCAGCAGCACCGGGTCCGCGCGTTCGGTGCCTGCGGCGATCCTTGCCTCGCGCGCCTCAGTGCGGCGGAGCAGCAGGTGGTCAAGTTCGGTGACCTCGGCGGTCCAGCCCGGCTCGACGATCGTGGTCGCGATCGCCTCGCGAACGAGGGCGGGCCCGCGCAGCCGGTCGCCGGCGCATAGACTCGCGCGGTCGAACACCGGGGCCGCGTGGGCGCGACCGCCGCTCCAGACCTCCACCGCGTCGATCGGCTCCGGCGCGGTGCCCGCCTCGCGTGCGAGGAGACGCGCCTCGGCCACCGGCTCGCCCGCCGCCGTCACCTCCACCGCGACTGCCTCGACGGTGACCGCGCGTTCCGGCGTGGCAAAGCCGAACCGGGCGCGGTGCGCGGCGGTGAACGCCTCGACCACCGCGTTGATTGGCCCGAGCGGCACGATCAGCGCCGCCTCCGTGTTCTGGTAGCGCAGGTGCAGCAGGCAGCTGGCCTCGATGCGCGGGGCGTCGGCCCCCTGCGCCAGCAACGCCGCCCGCGCCGCCGCGGCCAGCTCATCGGCCAGTGCCTCCAACGCCGGCAGGGCGGCGGCGTCCAACAGGCGCTCCACCGCCTGCTCGCGCATCACGGTCTGGTCGGCCAGGCCCATGCCATAGGCCGAAAGCACGCCCGCGAAGGGGTGGATGAACACGGTATCCATGCCCAGCTCGTCGGCAACGAGGCAAGCGTGCTGCCCGCCTGCGCCGCCGAAGCATTGCAAGACGAAGCGCGCGACATCGTGGCCCTTCTGCACCGACACCTGCTTGATCGCGTTGGCCATGTTGGCAACCGCGACGCGCAGGAACCCTTCGGCAAGCGCACGGGGGTCGGTGTCCTGTCCGGTGGCGGCGGCGACCTCGTCCGCGAGCGCGGCAAAGCCACTTTGCACCGCGTTGGGGTCGAGCGGTTGGTCGCCGCCCGGCCCGAAAATCGCGGGAAAATGCCGGGGCTGGATCTTACCCAGCATGACGTTCGCGTCGGTTATCGTCAGCGGGCCGCCGCGCCGATAAGCGGCGGGGCCGGGATCGGCACCCGCGCTGGCGGGCCCGACTCGCAGGCGCGCGCCGTCGAAATGCAGCACCGAGCCGCCGCCAGCGGCGACCGTGTTGATCGCCATCATCGGCGCGCGCATCCTGACACCCGCCACCTCCGTCTCGAACGCGCGCTCGAACGCGCCGGCGTAGAGCGCGACATCGGTCGAGGTGCCGCCCATGTCGAAGCCGATCACCTGATCGAATCCGGCCATCGCGGCGGTGCGGACCGCGCCGACGATGCCGCCGGCGGGCCCCGACAGGATCGCGTCCTTGCCCCGGAACGCGCCCGCCTCGGCCAGCCCGCCATGGCTTTGCATGAAATACAGCCGGGTGCCGCCCAGCTCGCCCGCGACCTGCTCGATGTACCGCCGCAGGATCGGCGACAGATAGGCGTCGACGACCGTCGTGTCGGCGCGCGGGATCAGCCGCAGCAGCGGGCTTACCTCATGGCTGGCGGAGACCTGGGTGAACCCCTCCTCGCGGGCCAGCTCGGCGAGCCGCCGCTCGTGCGCCGGATGCTGCCAGGCGTGCATCAGCGCGATCGCGCAGCCGCGGATCCCGTCCGCCGCGGCCCGGCGCAGGACGCCCCGCGCCGCGTCCTCATCCAGCGGCTCGACCTCGGTCCCGTCGACGCCGACGCGGCCCGGGATCTCGGCCACGCGCTCGTACAGCAGGTGCGGCAGGGTGATCGCCAGATCGAACAATCGCGGCCGGGCCTGGTTGCCGATGCGTAGCGCATCGCCGAAGCCGCGGTTGACCAACAATAGCGTGCGGTCGCCCTTGCGTTCCAGCAGCGCGTTGGTGGCGACGGTGGTCCCCATTCGCACCGCGTCGATCAGGCCCGGCGGGATCGCGGCGTCGGACCGGAGGCCGAGCACCTCCCTGATGCCCGCGACCGCCGCGTCGCGATAGCGTTCCGGATTCTCGCTCAGCAGCTTGTGGGTGGTGAACCCGCCGTCCGGGTGCCGGGCGACGATGTCGGTGAAGGTGCCGCCCCGGTCGATCCAGAACTGCCAGCTGCCGGGAGCATGGGCTTGCGAGGTCATGGCATCATCTCCGGTTCGCGCGCGGCCGAATGGCACCGGTCGGTGATCAGCATCTTGCCCGGCGCGTGCGCGATGAAGAAGGGCAGCCGCGCCGCCTCCGCCGCGACCTGGCTGGTGACGCCGCAGGCCCAGAACACCGGCACCTCGCCGGGCTCGATCGCGACCGCCTCGCCATAGTCGGGCCGCA
>CAXTTU010000036.1:0-15572 GCA_964247225.1 uncultured Sphingomonas sp.
GGACGGCGGGCTGGACGCGTGGGTGGCGCGGCTACGCGACCCGGCGGCGCGCGCCGGAGCGACGGCGGGCACCACCGCCATCCCGCCCGGTTTCAGCCACGCACACGCACCATCGCGCCAAGGCATAGCGGAGGGCGCGCGGCTCGCAAATGGCAGGCGACGCGGCGGCAATCGCTCAGACGGGAGCACCTCCATTGGCTCCGGCCTGCAACGTCAGCCAGTTTTCCGGTTGCGCGCGCAGCCCGCGCGCTGCCTGAAGTCGGAAGGCATTGCGATATTGCAGCGGGCTCGCGTTGAGCCCCGACTTCTAACCCTGGCCACCGACATCGAACCGCGCAAGGTCGGAGGATTCGGAGTAGAGCACCTGCGTTGACCGCACCGGGTCACGCAGATCACCGACGAAAGGAACACGGCCATGCCGCACGAGCATCTGACGGTCCCGACCAGCGACGGCGCGTGCCCCACCGACCTGTTCACCCCCGCTACCGGTGAGGGGCCGTGGCCGGCGGTGATCATGTACATGGACGCGGGCGGTATCCGACCGGGGCTGATCGATATGGGGCAACGGCTTGCCGACGCGGGCTATCTCGTGCTGCTGCCGGACCTGTTCTATCGCTACGGTTCCTATGGTCCGTTCGTGCCGAAACTGGTGTTCGCGGGCGACTTCCGCGCGGTGCTCGGGCCGCTGATGGCGACCACGAGCAACCTCAAGGCCGCGCAGGATACGGGCGCGCTGCTCGGCTATATTGATACCCGCCACGATGTGGCGGGCAGCCAAGTCGGCGCGGTCGGCTTCTGCATGGGCGGCGGCATGGCAATCGCGGCGGCGGGCACTTGGCCGGACCGGTTTGCCGCGGTGGCGAGCTTCCACGGCGGACGGCTCGCGACCGACGATCCCGCCAGCCCGCACCTGCTCGCGCCGCAGCTCAAGGCCGAGCTCTACATCGCGGCGGCCGCGAACGATGCCAGCTACCCGCCCAAGATGGCGGAGCGGTTCGAGGCGGCGCTCGACGCGGTCGGCGTGCGCTATCGGGCGGAGACCTACCCCGCCGCGCATGGCTGGATGAAGCCGGACTTCCCCGTCTACGATCACGCGCAGGCGGAGCGCGGCTGGGCCGAGATGCTGGACCTGTTCGGCCGTGTGTTGGGGAAGGCACGGGCCTGATCGGCGGGGGCGACCGGTCAGGATTCGATCAGCGCCTGGTACGGGTCCAGTCGGATGGCGTAGCGACCACCGTCATTCGTTCCGGTCTCGAATGACAGCGGCATAGTGTGGGTCGAGTTCGACCGCGCGCTCCTCGTCGGCGCGGGCGGCGCGTGCGTCGCCGTGTTCACGCCGCAGCCGGGATCGGGCGTAATAGCTGCGAGCGGAGGGATCGAGGCGCACCGCCCGATCCAGGTCCGCAGCCGCCGCCGCGTTATCGCCCAGCCGCTGGTGGGCGAGCCCGCGGTTGAGGTAGGCGACCCCCAGCCGGGGCTCGAGCGCGACTGCCCGGTCGAGCGCCGCGACCGCGCCGGTCCAGTCCTGCGTCCGGGCAAGTACGAGCGCCCGGGCGAGCGCGTCGGCGGCCGCGCCCGACGCCCCCGCGGCTCCACGGTGAAGCTGGCGACCGCAACCGCGCAGGCCGCCCTCCGGGGCGTTGATGGTGCACGCGTTCCAGTCGCCCCGCCGCGATGCCGCGGTGGTGTGCCGTGACAGGAGCGAGCCGGTCACGGCGACGTCGGATGCGATGTCTCCGGCGGGTGCCGTCCGGCGCGCCTCGCCAGAAGCCTTTGCCCGTGCCTCGGCGATGACCGGCGCGACCACTACGGGCGCAGGGGCCACCAGCGGCGCTGCGACAGGCGCGGGTGGAGGTGGAGGCGGGGGCGGCGCCGGGGGCGCGACCGAGGCGATCGGCGGCGCAGGGGCTGCCTCTCGCGCAGGTGCGGCCGGGATTGCTGCGGCGGGGCTGGATTGCCGCGTGGGTGTCGCGTTTTCCGGCAACGCCCCCCGCAGCGGCGCGCGACCGATAGACGGAATTGCAGCGGCCGGTTGAGCAGGTGTCACCATCCTCGCGGCTGGCGCTCTTTCGGAGGTGTCCGTCAGCGTCGCCGGCCGAGAGCGGTCGGCTAGGCCGTTCGGGTGTTTCAATGCCAGCGGAACCGCGATCAGCGCGACCAGCGCTGCCGACGCGAGTGCTCCGAGCGGAGCGCGACCGATCCGCCACCGTCCCGGGTGGCGTGGCTCCCGCATCGGTCGTGCGGAAGTAGCTGGCGCGTCCGCCCCGTCGAAGCGCGCCAGCGCTGCCGCGGTCGCCGCCGCCCGCGCTGCCGGGCGCGGCGGCGGTGTGTCGGGCAGCGCGCGGGCAAGCGCATCCCGCATCGCTGCATTCTCGGTGCCGAGGCCATGATCGACGGGGTCGGACATCACCCGCCTCTATAGCGGCATTAACGGCCGGGCCAAAAGCACCGGCCGCCACGCCCGTCAGCGATCGAGTGCCGCCATCGTCCGCGCCGTCTTCGCCGCGCGCACGAGCTGGATGAACTCAGCCCGATAGCCGAACGGGTCCTCGCCGCGCGAGGCGGTCGCGATCCGCAGCACGTCATCATAGCCGAACGCGCCCGTATGCCGCCCGCCGCGCAGCAGCTCGGCGAACCCGGCCACCGCCGTCGCGAAGCGCGCATCCCCCGGCGCGTCCGCGAACCGGCCGACCCGCGCCGCCGGGCCGATCGGCATCGCGATCAGCCGGCTCGTGTCGGACTTGGGCAGCTTGTAGCGGATCTTCACATAGCCGAGCTCGCCCGCCTGGCCCGCCTTGGGGGCGCCCGTCCGCCCGGCATAGCGCAGGTCCGCAATCGCGCGCGGCCCGCCCGCCGGCGTGACCTCGTACAACGCGGTGACCGTCTGGCCGGAGCCGACATCGCCCGCGTCCACCTTGTCGTTGGCGAAGTCCTCGCGGTTGAGCAGCCGCGTCTCGTAACCGAGCAGCCGGTATTCAGCGACGGCGACCGGGTTGAACTCCACCTGCACCTTGGCGTCCTTGGCGATGGGGAACAAGGTGGAGGTCGCCTCCTCGACCAGCGTTTTCCTCGCCTCGTTGAGCGTGTCGATATAGGCGGCGGTGCCGTTGCCGTTCTGCGCCAGCGTCTGCATCAGCGCGTCGTTGTAATTGCCCATGCCGAAGCCGAGCACCGACAGGAACACACCCTTGCCCCGCTCGCGCTCGATATAGCCCTTCAGCTCCTCCCGGTTGGTGATGCCGACATTGAAGTCGCCATCGGTCGCCAGGACGACCCGGTTCACGCCGCTGGCGTCGAAGTTCTGCTCGGCAAGCGCATAGGCCTGGCGGATGCCCTCCGCGCCGGCGGTGCTGCCGCCTGCCTCCAGCCGGTCGAGCACCGCCAGGATCCTCGCCTTGTCGCTCGCGGGCGTCGGCAGCAACGCGACGCCGGCGTTGCCCGCATAGGTGACGATTCCGACCCGGTCATGCGAGTCAAGCCGGTCGAGCAGCAGCCCCAGCGACTGCTTGACCAGCGGCAGCTTGTTGGGCTCCTCCATCGAGCCGGAGGTGTCGATCAGGAACACGAGGTTGGCGCGCGGCCGGCTCGCGCGCGGCAGTTCATAGCCCTTGACGCCGATCCGGACCAGCAACCGGCCCGGCGACCACGGGCTCGGGAAGACGGCGACGTTCGTGCTGAACGGCGCGGCCGCGCTGCGCGCCGGGGCGTAGGCGTAGGCGTAGGGGAAGTAGTTGACCATCTCCTCCGTCCGGACCGCGTCGGGTTGGGGCAGGACGTTGCGGTTCAGGGACGCGCGCATGAAGGAATAGGAGGCGGTGTCCACGTCGAGCGAGAAGGTCGAGACCGGCTCCTCGCGGACCAGCTTGAACGGGTTCTCGTGAAAGGCGGTGAACCGGTCGCGGTCGACATCGTGATAGGGCCGCGGTACACTCACTTCCGGGGCGCTCCGGGCCAGAGCCATAGGGGCCGGTGCGGCCATCACAGGCGGTGGCGGTGGCGGTGGTGCGGGTATGACGCCGGCGGCGCGGTCGGCCATCGTCGATCCGGTCACGGCGACATCGGACGCCATGTTGGCCGACTTCGTGGCAGGCGGCGTCGGTGGTGTAGATTCGTTCGCCGTGCGGGTGCCGGTCTGGGCGCATCCGGACGCCAGCAGGACGGCCAGCGTGGCGGCGAGCGCGGTCAGGGGGCGGGGCATCACTCTCTCCTCGGTTCGGGCGGCCGCTTCTCGTCCGCCTGAACCTTGGACGCGGCAGCGGGCCGGATCCTTGGGAGGGAAATCAGAAAATCCTCAGACGCCCGGTCCCAGCCTCCGTCTCGCCTCGTGCAAGCGCCAGGACACGGTCGCCTCGGCCACGCCGAGGATCGCGGCGGCTTCGGCATGGGTCAGCTGCTCCCCCACCACCAGCACGACCGCCTCGCGATAGACGACCGGCAGCCGCGCCACGGCGCTCCTGACCCACATCGCGTCGTGGAGATCGCGTCCGTCCGGCCCGCGTGCGAGCCCGGCGACCACGGCGAGACGCTCGGTCAGGCCGCGGAACGAGCGCTGTCGGCGCTTCAGGTCACGGCAGGCATTGACCACGACGCCGCACAGCCAGGTCGAGAATCTGGCTTCGTTGCGAAAGCCGCCGATCCGCTGCGCGAGGGTGCAGCAGACGTCCTGCGCGACATCCTCCGCATCCGCGCGCGTGCCGGTCAACCGCCAGGCCAGGCCATGAATGCGGTCGTAGTGACGCTGGAGCAGCGCCGCGAACGCGTCGCGGTCGCCTGCCGACGCCAGCGCCACGAGCTCGGCATCCGGATCGTCGCGGGGCGGAGCCATCCGTCAGCGCCGGGCCCGCTCGACCGCGCGGCGGCACGGCAGGCAAGGGCACCAGGCTGCGTGTCCTCCCGACATTGCCGCCATGTGCCGCAACGTCGCGCGCCGCGCTACCGCTCGCTGATCGAGCGCTGTCGGCGAGCACCCGGCGGAGGCCGCGGCCCCTCGCCGCCGCCCTCCATCTTTGCATTTGTATGATCATTGTGGCAGCACGACGTGAGGGAGCGGCGCGGACGGGCGATGGCGAAAATGATAACTCGCGATTGCCTGGGTGCAGGCTGCCGGTTGAGGAGAGCAGGATGTATGGCTGGCTGTTCATGGGTGCGGCGTTCGCGATGACGGCTGTCGCGGGAGAGGCGGCGGCGGCGACCGCGCAACGGTCGGTGTTCGGACACTTGCCCGATGGGCAGGAGGTCGCGGCGGTGACGCTGTCCAACGGCCACGGCGTGACCGCGCGGCTGATCGCCTATGGCGCGACGATCCAGTCGGTGGTCTTGCCCGACCGCGCAGGGCACACCGCCGATGTCGCGCTCGGCTACGCCACGATCGAGGAATATCTCGCCAAGCCGCAATATTTCGGCGCAACGGTGGGGCGGTTCGCCAACCGGATCGCCAAGGGGCGCTTCACCCTTGACGGGAAGAGCTATCAGGTGCCCGTCAACAATGGCCCGAACTCGCTCCACGGCGGCACCGTCGGGTTCGACAAGGTGTTGTGGACCGTGACGGATGTGAGGTCGGGCCCGACCGCCTCCGTGACGATGCGCTACCTCAGCCACGACGGCGATCAGGGCTATCCGGGCACGATGACGGTGGACGCGACGTACAGCCTCGACGAGCAGAACCAGCTGACGATCGACTACCGCGCCACCACCGACCAGCCGACGATCGCCAACATCACCAATCACGCCTATTGGAACCTCGCGGGCGAGGGCTCGGCGTCGGGCGCGATGGGGCATCTCGTGACTATCCCCGCAGAGACGTTCCTCCCCACGGACGCGGGCGCGATCCCGACGGGGGAGCGCCGTCGGGTCGCGGGCACGGCTTTTGACTTCCGCACGCCCCACGCGATCGGCGAGCGGGTGCGCGACGCATCCGACCCGCAGATCGTCTATGGGCGCGGATATGACCATAACTGGATCATCGGCGACCGGGTGACGACCGACCTGCACCTGATGGCGCGGGTCGAGGAGCCGGTGTCGGGGCGCGGCTTCGAGCTGTTGTCCAACCAGCCGGGGCTGCAATTCTACTCGGGCAACTTCCTCGACGCGACCAGCCACGGCAAGGCCAACAAGCTGTACCGTGAGGGAGACGCGCTGGTGATGGAGCCGCAGATCTTCCCCGATACGCCGAACCAGCCCGCGTTCGGCTCGGCCCGCCTCGCCCCCGGGCAGGTGTATCGCAACACGATCGTCTACCGCTTCACCATCGCCCGCTGAGGAAAGACCAGCCATGCGGCTCAAGCTGTTGCTCGGCCTCGGGGCCGTTTGCCTGTCGGTCGCGCCGGCGGACGCGCGCGGGCGCTGGACGGAGGCGGAAGCCGCGCGCTGGAGCCGGAACCAGCCCTGGGCGATAGGCTCCAACTACGTCCCCGCGACCGCGATCAACCAGCTTGAGATGTGGCAGGCGGCGACTTGGGACCCCGCGACGATCGACCGCGAGCTGGGCTATGCGCAGTCGCTACATATGAACACGATGCGCGTGTTCCTCCATAACCTGCTCTGGGAAGAGGACCCGCAGGGGTTCAAGACGCGGATGGACGCGTTCCTGACCATCGCCGCGCGGCACGGCATCCGGCCGGTGTTCGTGCTGTTCGACAGCTGCTGGGACCCGAACCCCAAAGCGGGGCCGCAGCACCCGCCGATCCCGGGCGTCCACAATTCGGGCTGGGTACAGGCGCCGGGCGCGGCCAGGCTCGCCGACCAGGCGCAGTACCCGAAGCTCGAAGCCTATGTGAAGGATGTGGTAGGCACGTTCCACGACGACCGGCGTATCCTCGCCTGGGACGTGTGGAACGAGCCCAACAATGGCGGCGGTGGCAACTACCAGCCGACCCCGAACAAGAAGCAGCTCGTCGCCGGGCTGCTCGGCCAGGTGTTCGATTGGGCGCGCTCGACCGACCCCGTCCAGCCGCTCACCAGCGGCGTGTGGATCGGTGACGCGTGGGACAGGCAGGAGACGCTGGACGCGGTGGAGCGCATCCAGGTGTCGCAATCGGACATCGAGAGCTTTCACGATTATAGCTGGCCCGAGCAGTTCGAGCGGCGCGCGCGGCAGATGCTGAGCTATCACCGGCCGGTGATCTGCACCGAGTTCATGGCGCGCGGGGCCGGTTCGACATTCGACGGCTCGCTCCCGATCGGCAAGCGGCTGGGCATTGGCATGATCAACTGGGGCTTCGTGGACGGCAAGACGCAGACGCGCTTGCCATGGGACAGCTGGAAGAAGCCCTATACCTATGACGAGCCGACGGTCTGGTTCCATGAGGTGTTCCGCGCCGACGGGACGCCCTATCGCCAGGCGGAGGTCGACCTGATCCGCACGCTGGCGAGCGAGCCGAAGGGGGTCGCCCTGCCCGCCCGCGCCGCCGCGCGGTGAGGCTGCGCCGCGTCGGGCTGGCGGTCGCCGCGCTGCTGCTCGGCACGGCGGCGGGCGAGCGATTGCCGCTCCGCTCGGCGTTTGCGGGCGCGGACCCGTCGGCGCTGTTCGCGGACGGCGCGTTGTGGCTGTATCCGACAAGCGACGGCACGCATCTCGATGCCTGGTCGTCGCGCGATTTTACGCACTGGCGCGACCGCGCGACGCTGCTGCGCCGCGAGGACATAGGCTGGCTCGAGCCGGGCCGGCAGCTCTGGGCACCGCACATGCAGGCGGCGAACGGGCGCTATTACCTTTATTACGCGGTCGGTCCGCAGCAGCCCTTGCCGAGCCGGATCGGCGTCGCGGTGTGCGCGACCGAAGCCGGGCCGTGCCGCGACTCGGGACGACCGCTGATCGACGGTGCCGATGCGGGCACCGTATCCGCCCGGCGTGCGCCCTGCGCGGACGGCATGGCCCCGACCGGGGACGGGCGTTTCCACTTCGAGGCGATCGACCCGATGGTCTTCGTCGATCCGGCAAGCGGGCGGCGGCTGCTCTACGCGGGCGGGAGCAACGGCGCGACCCTGCGCATCTGGGAACTCGCGCCCGACCTGGTGACCGCGGTGCGCGAGCTGCCCGTCGATCAGCCGCCCTGCTTCACCGAGGGCGTCTGGATGCACGAGCGGAACGGGACCTATTATCTCTCCTACAGCTCGGGCCATTGGGACCGGGAGGACTACTCGGTCCGCTACGCCACCGCGTCGACGCCGTTGGGGCCGTGGACGTATCGCGGCGTGATCCTGCACGCGGACGCGCGGTTCAAGGGGCCGGGACACCATGCCTTTGTCCGCGACCCGCGCTCGGGCGAATGGCTGATCGCCTATCATCGCTGGGAGCATGAGAGGGGCGATGGCCCATACCATGACCGGCGTCACGTCGCGCTCGCCCGCGTCCGCTATCGACCGGACGGCAGCATCGCGCCGATCGACATGGAGCGGGATCGCTAGGGTATATCCTGTTTGGTCGGAAGCGTTTTGCTAGCTCCTCCCCCGCCAGGGGGAGGGGACCGCCCGGCGTTAGCCGGGTGGTGGAGGGGGAGGACTCCCAAACGATGGTGAGTCCTCCCCCTCCGTCACGGCTTCGCCATGCCACCTCCCCCTGGCGGGGGAGGAGCTTGGAGTCGTTCACACCTGAACGAGAGGGACCGCTAGGCGTTGCTCTCCGTCGCGCCGTCGATCAGCGCGAGGACGTTGCCGATCAGCGAGCGCATCGCCGCGCGTGCCCGCTCCGGGTCGCGCGCCTGGATCGCATGGAGGACGGCGGCGTGTTCGGGGATGCTCGCCGAATGCCCCTTGATCCCGTTGGTGAAGCGGATCGACTTTCTGAGCGCGGTCGCGACCACATCGCGGAACTGGGCGTAGAACGGGTTGCGCGCGGCGCGCAGCACGGCGACGTGAAACCCGATATCGGCGTCGAGCACGTCGCCGCGTCCGCGGTCCGCTTCCTCCATCCGCCCGAGCGCGGCGGCGATGGCGTCCCGGTCCGCCCCGTCCGCCGCCACCGCCGAGAGCGCCGCCGCTTCCGGCTCGATCGCCACCCGCAGCTGGGTGAAGTGACGCAGCAGCTCGATCGAGAACTGGCGTTCCAGCAGCCAGCGCAGCACGTCGGGATCGAACAGGCTCCATTCGCCAACAGGGCGCACGCTGGTCCCCTGACGCGGGCGCGCGCTGACCAGTCCCTTGGCCGCGAGCATCTTCACCGCCTCGCGCGTCACCGAGCGGCTGACCCCGTGGCGCTTGGCGAGTTCGGCCTCGGTCGGGAAATCACGCTCGGCATAGTGCCCCGTGACGATCGCCGCGCCCAGACTGTCGAGCAGCCCGAAGGTGAGATTGCGCCCCGGCAGCGAAGGAAAAGACTGTTCCATGTTAGGAGGATGACGCAACGGGCGGCGCTTGTCACCGCCTCCCCGCACTGGACAGCAGTCTTTTATCATATAATCCCGATCAGCGGAGGACCGCCGCGTCGAAAAACGGTCCGGGGAGGAAAATATGGGCCTGTCGCGCGTCGATCTGATCGTGGTGGCGCTATACGCCGCCGGCATCTTCGGGCTGGCGCAATGGGTGTCGCGCGACAAGGCGGGGCACGAGAAGAACACGTCCGACTATTTCATGGCGGGCAAGACGCTGCCCTGGTGGGCAATCGGCGCGAGCCTGATCGCCGCCAACATCTCCGCCGAGCAGATCGTCGGTTCCTCGGGCTCGGGCTATGTGATCGGGCTCGCGATCGCGTCCTATGAATGGATGGCGGCGGTGACGCTGCTGATCGTCGGCAAGTTCTTCCTGCCGATCTTCCTGCACAACGGCATCTACACTATGCCGCAGTTTCTCCGACGTCGCTACGGGCGGCTGCTGCCGGTGCTGATGGCGGTGTTCTGGCTCGCGCTCTATGTGTTTGTGAACCTGACCTCGATCATCTGGCTCGGCTCGATCGCGGTGACCAAGGTGGCGGGGATCGACCAGAATTTGGCGCTGGTGATCCTGGGCGTGTTCGCGTTGCTGTACCAGCTTCGCGGCGGGCTGAAGGCAGTGGCGATGACCGACATCGTCCAGGTGACGCTGCTGGTGCTGGGCGGCCTGACCGTGTCTTATCTGACGCTGAGCAAGATCGGCGGCGACGCAGGGCTTGTGGCGGGGTGGCGCAAGCTGGTCGCGCTGGCGCCCGACCATTTCCGGATGATCCTGCACCGGACGGGCAACGCCGCCTATGACGCGGAACGCTATAGCAAGCTGCCCGGCCTGTCGGTGCTGATCGGCGGCATGTGGATCGCGAACCTCAGCTATTGGGGGTTCAACCAGTATATCATCCAGCGCGCGCTGGCCGCCAAGAGCCTGGGCGAGGCGCAGAAGGGCGTGTTGTTCGCCGCCTTCCTGAAGCTGCTCATGCCGCTCATCATCGTCGTGCCGGGCATCGCCGCGGTGGCGCTCGCGCCCGGGTTGCCCAAGCCCGACGAGGCCTATCCCACCATGATGCGGCTGTTACCGACCGGGCTGCTGGGGCTCGTCTTCGCGGCGCTGGTGGCGGCGATCATCGCCTCCACCGCATCCAAGATCAACTCGATCGCGACCATCTTCACGCTCGATCTATATGCCCGGTTCCGCGGCGAGCGCACGGCGGCGGAGGACGACGTGGCGGCGACGCGGCGGGAGGAGCGGCACCTCGTGCTGGTAGGGCGCGTCGCGGCGGCGGCGGCGATCGGCATCGCGATCCTGACCGCCCGCCCGCTGGTCGGCGCGTCCGAACAGGCGTTCCAGTTCATTCAGGAGTTCACCGGCTTCTTCACGCCCGGCATCACCGTGATCTTCCTCCTGGGGCTGTTCTGGAAGCGCGCCACCGAGGCGGGCGCGATCGTCGCGGCGGTCGCGTCGGTCGTGCTGTCCACCGTGTTCAAGTACAGCTGGGCATCCTTGCCCTTCATGGACCGGATGGGCGTGGTGTTCCTCCTCGCGCTCGCGCTCGCCGTCGTCGTGTCGCTGCTGACCCCGGCGAGGGCGGGCACGGACACGATCGACACCGCGGGCGTCGATTATCGCACTACCGGCGCGTTCAACATCGGCGCGCTCGCGGTGGTGCTGATCCTGGTCGCCTTGTACGCGACCTGGTGGTGAACCGCGGCCTTCCTGCAACAGGTGCAATAAATCTGATAAATGGGTTGAGCGCGCGTCCGGACACGCCCTAAAGGAAGCGGATAAGCCCGTCGCGAACGGGCGGCCGGACCGAAAGGGGAGAGAAGATGCGCTTCAACCAGCTCGTGCTCGCGTCGTCGTCGATCGTCGCGATGGCGTTAGCCACCGCGCCTGCCGCCGCGCAGGACCGGGTGGGTGCGTCGCCCGCCGCGCCCGCGACCGAAACGCAGGCCGCGAACCCCGCCAACCCCGACGCGGGCGCGCCGCCCGCCGCCGATACGCAGACCCCGGCGACGGGCGATATCGTGGTCACGGGCTATCGGGCGAGCATCCGTTCTGCCGAGACGCTGAAGCGCAACGCCCCGCAGATCGTCGACGCGGTCGTGGCGGAAGACATCGGCAAGCTGCCCGACCTCGCCGTCTCCGACACCGCCGCGCGTATTCCGGGTGTGCAGGTGCTCCGGCTCGGCGGCGAGGCGAGCCAGGTGTTCATCCGCGGCTTGCCCGAGCAGTTCTTCAACACGCTCTACAACGGTCGCGAGATCTTCACCGCCGAGCGGCGGCAGGTGTCGCTGGAGGACTTCCCCTCGGCCGGCATCGCCGCGCTGGAGGTGTTCAAGACGTCCACCGCGGACCAGGTCGAGCCGGGCGTGATCGGCCTCACCAACGTCCGCTCGCGCCGACCGTTCGATATCCAGGGCTTCGAGGTCGCGGGCAATGTCTGGGGCCTCCATACCGCGCAGGCGGGGTCGGTCACGCCCAACGGCAACATCCTGATCTCCAACCGGTGGCAGACGGGGATCGGCGAGATCGGCATACTGGTGAACGCCAGCTATACCGAGCTGCGCTATCTCGACTCCGAGCCCTCCAACACCGACTACATCGCCACGCCGACGGTGAACGGGCAGGTCGTCCGCGTGCCCGACATCATGCGGCAATTCTACCGCTCGGGCGACCGCACGCGTCCGTCGGGCAACGCCGCGATCCAGTGGCGCCCGAACAGCAAGCTCGAATTCTATTTGGAGGGGCTGTATCAGGGTTTCCGCAACGCGGTCGATGATACCGAAGCGCAGGCGAACCTGTATAGCGGGACGTTTACCAACCTGACCTTCCGGCCCGGCACCAACCTCGTCACCGGCGGGCAGGTGGTCAATCCGGGACCGCTATTCTCGTTTCGCGGCGGTACCTACAACAAGACCGACACCTTTCAGTACGCCGCCGGCGGCATCTATGACTCCGGGCCGTTCCGCCTGACGGTGGACGTCGCGCGCACCGCCAGCAAGTTCACCGGCTCCACCGAGTCGATCGACCGGCAGTTTGGCTTCACGCCCTACACCATCACCTTCAACAGCAACGCGCCCAACTTCTCGGTCGCCGGGTTCAACGTCGGCGATCCGGCCAACTACCAATTCCTCGGCCTGTACGAGGAAGCGCAGCAGTCGCGCGGCGAGGACTGGCAGGCGCGCGCCGATGCCGAGTACAAGATCGACAACGGCTTTCTCCACAGCCTGCAGATCGGGTTCCGCTACACCGACCGCGATGCGCATCGTGAATATGGCAGCCGCTATTTCGGCGGGCAGAGCGTGCCGATCACGCAGGCGCCGATCAACTATCTGCCGGTCCGGTCGAGTGATAATCCCGACGTCCTGTTCAACACCTATCTGGCCCCGACGTTCAGCAGCATCCGCGCGAATATCCAGAACCTGCGCGCGTTCGTGATCGGGCTTGGCGCCAAGAACTACACGCTCGGCAATGTGCTGCCGGACCCGTTCGCCTCGTATAACGCGCACGAGACGACCTATGCGGGGTATGCGCAGCTCAACTATAATTTCGCGGACAAGGTCGACGGCACGATCGGCGTGCGCGTCGTCCGCGCGGAGACGCGGGTGACGGGCTCGACCGTGGTGCAGGGCGCGACCGGGAACACCATCATGCCCGCGACCGCGACCCCGAGCAGCACCGCCTATCTGCCCAATGCCTCGATCCGTTGGCACATCGACCCGAAGCTGCAGCTTCGCGCATCGTTTACCCAAACGCAGACCCGGCCCGACTTCAGCCAGCTCAACCCGTCGATCAGTTTCGGTCAGCCGATCCCCAATGGGTCGAACGGCGGAACCCTCATCAACGCGTCGGCAGGCAATGCGAACCTCAAGCCGTACAAGTCGAGCAACTACGACCTGTCGGCCGAGTATTACTTCACCCGCACCGGCTTTATCGCGGTGGCCGGCTTTCACCGGGATGTGACCAATTACATCCAGAACGCGAGCATCTCGTTCACCGACCCAACGCTCGGACTGATCAACCTCACGCAACCCGTCAACCTCAGCAAGGTCCATATCACTGGTGCCGAAGCACAGGTATCGACCTTCTTCGATTACGAGTTCGTCCCCACGTTCCTGCGTCGCTTCGGCGCGCAGGCAAACTATACCTACCTCGACAATCCCGATCAGCTGGTCGGCATTTCACATCATACCTTCAACATCGTCGGCCTATATGAAAGCGGACCCCTGTCCGCGCGGCTGACCTACAACAAACGCACCCGGTACCTCGACTACACGCAGGATCGGGGGAACGACTTCTACATCCAGAACGGGCGTCCGCACGGCACGCTGGACCTGTCCACGAACCTGAACTTCACGAAGAGCACGACTCTGTTCTTTGACGCGACCAACCTGACCGGGTCCCCGGACGTATATGACTTCAGCTCGGCGCGCGCGGGCGCGGTGCGGGCGGACTATGTCCGGTTCCTGCGCTTCACCGAGCGGACCTACTCGGCGGGGCTGCGCTTCCGCTTCTGACAGGCAACCGCACGGGCGCAGCGGAGTGCGCGGCGGCTGGGCAGCGGCAAAAGCTGAGGTAGCGTTCATGGTCGTACCCCTTTCAACCAATAAGGATCCTTAGGCCCAGCGCCGCGAGGAGGGCGGGGATCATCGTGGCGCTTCCCACTTTCAGGAACGCCCAAAAGCCGACCTCCTCTCCTTCGCGGCGGATTGCCTGAACCCACAGGATCGTCGCAAGACTGCCCGTGATCGACAGGTTGGGGCCGAGATCGACGCCGATCAGCAGCGCGTCGATGATCAGCCTTGGCGGATGCGCCTGCGCCACGGCGGTGCTGGCGACGAGCCCCGCCGGCAGATTATTCAGGAGGTTGGAGGCGAAGGCGAGGACCGTGCCGGACATCGCGGCACCTCGCGCCGGGTCGGCCGCGACCCTCCGCAGCATGGCGGCGACCCCGCCGACCACGCCCGTCCGATCGAGCGCTTCGACCAGCACGAACAGCGCGGCGACGAGCGGCAGCACGCTCCACGAAACCGACCTGACCAGCGTGACGGGAGAGCGTCGGGCGAGCGCGCAGACGCCCAAGGTCGTCACCAGCCCCGCAACGCAGGTCGCAAGGCCGAGCGGCAGGTCGAGCGCCGACACGACGATCAGCAGCAGCGCCGTCGCGGCGATGCCCGCGAACGCCGCCTTGCCTCCAGCGGACAGCGGCGCGCGCGCGACCGCGCTTTCACACGCGCCGGACAGCCGGCGGCGCTCGACCCAGCGCAAGGCAAGGAACGTCGCGACGATCGAGGCCACCGACGGCAGCGCGAACGATCCCAACCACTGGCCGAGCGGGGGCATCCTGCCCCCGTAGAGGACGAGATTGGCGGGGTTCGAGATCGGCAGCACGAAGCTCGCCGCGTTCGCGATCAGCGCGCAGGCGAACAGCAACGGCAGCGGTTCCGCCTTGCTCTTCCTGGCGGCGGCATAGACCGCCGGCGTCAGCACGACCGCGGTCGCGTCGTTCGACAGGAAGATGGTGGTGATGGTGCCGGTGGCATATACCAGCAGGAACAATCGCGCCGTCGATCCCCTTGCACTTCTGGCGGCAGTCGCCGCCACCCAGTCGAACAGGCCCTGCTCGCGCGCCGTTTCGCTGAGCAGCATCATGCCCGTCAGGAACAGGTACACGTCCGCTCCCTTACCCACCGCGCCCAGCGCGGCGCGAGGGGGCATCAGGCCACCGAGCAGCAACAGCGCGGCACCCGCGACCGCCCAGACGGCCTCGGGCCATTTGAAGGGCCGGCCGATCACCCCCGCGGTGGAGGCGGCGCAGATACCCCAGGTCGCGCCAGTGGCGAAGGTCACCGCCTCCCGCCCTTCTCGTTGGGGCCGAGCCGCGCTCCCTCGATAGCGTGCTCGGGCCAGGTGTCGATCGCGGGCGGCTCGCCGGCCGCGCCATCGTCTCTCGCCATGGCAACTCTCCCTATCGCAAGTGGAACGTCGCGGTCGGGCTTTGGTCCCGGAGCCGGGGCGGACTGAGCCACCCCGGCCCGTTACTAGCTAGCGCGGCGCCGGAGCGACGGTCGGAACGGGCGCAGCGGGGGGGTGCCGCTGGCGGGCGCGGGTGCAGGGGGCGGCGGAGGCCCGTCGCCATCGGTACCGGGCGGTGGAGGCGGAGGCGCGCCGGGGCCGCGATCGGGCCCGCCACGCGGGCCGTGCGGCCC
>CAXTTU010000037.1:0-15509 GCA_964247225.1 uncultured Sphingomonas sp.
GTTCCGGCCCAACGGCACCGAGGGTTTCGCCAAGGCGGAGGTGACGGTCGGCGGCGTCTCCACCGACGGCCTGTCGCAACGCGACCTCGGCGCGCACCACCTGCCGGGCCTCCACGTCATCGGCGAGGCGGTGGACGTCACCGGCTGGCTCGGCGGCTACAATTTCCACTGGGCCTGGGCGAGCGGCTGGGCGGCGGCGCAGGCGCTGTAGCCCGCTGATCCGCTTGCGATTTCTTCCCAATCCAGGTTAGGACCCGAGCGCCTCGCGGGCAACCTTCACCAGTCCCCGCGGTTTACCTCGCCAGTATCGGCAAGTGCGGGAAAGCAGCATGGACACGCGCGACACCACCCGGCGTCAGGTGATGAAGGCGGCGACGCTGGGCGCGGCGGCGGCGGTGGCGGCTCCGGCGGCGGCGCAAGAGCTGATGGCGGGGCAGGCGCGCGGCGGCAAGCAGAACCCGCGCGACAAATACGCCAAGCCGCCGTTCAAGTCGCAGTCGCAACCCTGGCCCGGCCTCGCCAGCCGCATGGATCCGCGCCCCGACCATGGCGAGACCAGCTATGTGGGCTCGGGTCGCCTGCGCGGGCGCAAGGCGCTGATCACCGGCGGCGATTCCGGCATGGGGCGCGCGGCGGCGATCGCCTTTGCGCGCGAGGGCGCGGACGTCGCGATCAACTACCTGCCCGAGGAAGAGCCGGACGCGCGCGAGGTGATCGACCTGATCCGCCGCGAGAGCCGTAAAGCGGTAAGCATCCCGGGCGACATCCGCTCCGAAACCTTTTGCCGCCAGCTCGTAGAGCGGGCGGTGAGCGGGCTCGGCGGGCTCGACATCCTCGTTTCCAACGCCGCGCGCCAGCAGTCCATCCCGTCGCTCGCCGACCTCACCACCGAGGAGTTCGACCGGACGATGAAGACCAACATCTACGCGCCGTTCTGGATCATCAAGGCGGCGCTGCCGCATATGGAGCCGGGCTCCGCGATCATCGGCACCACCTCCGAACAGGCGTACAACCCCGACCCGGACCTCTACGCCTATGCGCAGACCAAGGCGGCAACGATGAACTACGTCAAGTCGCTCGCCAAGCAGCTCGGCCCCAAGGGCATCCGCGTCAACGGCGTCGCGCCCGGCCCGATCTGGACCCCGCTGCAGGTGTCGGGCGGCGCTTCGCAGGGCAAGCTCGTCACCTTCGGCGCGACCGCGCCGCTCGGGCGACCGGGCCAGCCCGCCGAGCTTGCGGGCATCTTCGTGCGGCTGGCGGAAGATGACGGCAGCTATACCACCGGCAACATCTATGGCGCGGGCGGCGGACAGGGCCAGCCATGATGACGAAGCTGACGATGGCGCTGCTCGCCGGGGCCACCCTCGCCTCCGCGGCCACAGCGCAGGACCCGGGCTCGCGACAGACGCGCGAGTTCGTTCAGCAGGCGGGCGAGTCCGACACGTTCGAGATCATGGAATCGCAGTCGGCGCTCGCCGAGAGCAAGAACCCGCAGGTGCTTGCCTTTGCGCAGCAGATGATCCGCGACCACACCGGCACCAGCCAGGCGCTACGCGACGCCACCGGGCGCGCGGGGCTGAAGCCGCCGCCGATGCAGGTCGGCGCGGCGCAGGCTCCGATGCTCGCCGCCTTGCAGAGCGCGCGGGGGCGTGACTTCGACCGGGTCTATTGGAAGCAGCAGGCGCTGGCGCACCGCTCCGCGCTGACCGTTGAGCAGCAATATGCTGCGACCGGTGACACGCCCGCGATCCGCCAGACCGCGGCGGCGACCGTGCCGATCATCCAGCAACACCTCGCTATGGCCGAACAGATGAGCGCGCGGTCGGCGGGCTCCTGAACACCAAGCCGCGACGGATCGGCACCAGACGTATAAGGGCTCGCCAGCGGATGCCCAGCGAGCCCTTTATAGTTTAGCGGCGGTAACCGCGCATATGGTGATGATGGTGGTGGTGCCGGTGATGGAACAGGCCGGCGCTCGCGGGGCTCGCGACCGCAACCAAGGAACCGGCGATCAGCGCCGCGGCAAGGAAGGTCTTCAAAACGTCTCTCCTGAGCGCCTTTCGCGCAGGCAACGCTTAACCGAAGCGGTCCACTCGCGCCACTGCTCCATGTGAGGAGGTCGAAACGCTCGGTAACCTGCGCGCGGCAGCTACTCCGTCCGACAGCGAGCCGATTACCGGTTCCGCCGAGTTGGTTGCGGCAATAGGCACGATCGGATAGCGCCGGTCCTCGCGGCAAGGGCACCGGCGCAATGGCGATCCATGATCTTCGCAACCTCGATCTCGGCACCCCGCTCGATGCCGATGTCTGCATCGTCGGCAGCGGCCCCGCGGGATGGACCTTGTCGGAGGAGCTGGCGGCGACGGGGCTGAACATCATCGTGCTCGAAAGCGGCGGGCTGCTCGAAAGCGGGGTGGTCGACCGCGATCCGGACTGCGACGCGCTCAACGACACGGACGATGTCGGCGTGCCGTTGTTCAACGGCCGTCGCCGCACGCTGGGCGGCACCGCCGAGGCGATCCCCTGGGGCAATCGCTGCATCGCGTTCGACCCGATCGATTATGAACAACGCCCCTGGGTGCCGCATTCGGGCTGGCCGATCGGCGCGGAGGACATGGCCCCGTATCTCGACCGCGCCTCGCGCCACATGGGCGGGGGGCCGTATCTGCCCGACGGCCCGAAGCTGCCGCGCGGCGTCGCGCCCCCGGCGGTGGACCCAAGCCTGCTCAAGTCGGTGTGGTGGTGGTTCGGCCGCACTGCCGACAAGCGCACGGTGAGCTATGCGAGGAACTTCCGCCAGCGCCCGCACCCCAATGTGCGCGTGCTGGTCCACGCCACGGTGACGCACCTCGACACGAACGCGGCGGGCAGTCGCATCGAGTCGGTGGAGGTGGCCGACCCCGAAGGGCGGCGCACGCGCGTGACCGCCCGCGCGGTGGTGCTGTGCGCGGGCGGGATCGAGAATGCGCGCATCCTGCTCTACTCCAACCGCACGGTGCCGCGCGGGCTGGGCAACGCGCACGACCTGGTCGGACGCTACCTGATGGACCATCCGCGCGACCTCGACTTCGCGCTCCGGTTCGATCCGCGCGATGGCGACCGGCTGCAGCGATTGTTCGGCTATCACCGCTTCGACGCGGGCGATGGTCCGCGCGATTATGCGGGCGGTCTCGCGCTCAGCCCGGAGGTACAGCGACGGCGGCAGCTGTTGAACTGCGCGGCCTGGCCGGTGGCGGAAGCGGCGGAGGACGACCCGATCTGGGCCGCGCAGCGCGCCGCCATGCGGCTGCTCCGTCGGGGGGACGCCGACCTCAAGCGCCAGTTGCGCCACGTCGCCGCCCAGCCGGTCCGGCTGCTACGCGCCGCGCATGCGGTGCTGCGCACCGGCCAGCCGATGCGCCACAAATACGGCAAGGTCGGCTTCCTGATCGGGTCGGAGCAGGTGCCCGATCCCGACAGCCGGGTGATGCTGGGTGAGCGGACCGATCGCTATGGCCTGCCGCTGGTGCGTACCGACTGGCGGGTCGGGCAGCAGGACAAGGACTCGCAGCTCGCGCTGGCACAGATCCTCCAGCGCGAGTTCAGGCGATTGTCGCTGCCCGAGCCGCAGGTCGCGGACTGGGTCCGCACCGGGCGGCACGAGGAGGCGGTGTTCTGCGACGGGTGCCACCCCACCGGCACGACGCGGATGGCGCGGAGCCCGCGCGACGGCGTGGTCGACCCCGATTGCCAGGTCCACGGGGTCGACGGCCTCTACATCTCCAGCAGCTCGGTCTTTCCCACCGCGGGCCATGCCAATCCGACGATGATGATCCTCGCCATGTCGGTGCGGCTGGCGGAGCACCTCCAAGCCCGGTTGCGCGTTGAACGGGGCGCGCGAACATCGGCGCAATTGCTGCCCGCCTGACCCGCCAAGGAGCCGCCATGACCGACGCACAGCAGGACGCCATTCCCCCCGGCACCACCGCCATGGTGACGGGCGCGACCGGGTTCATCGGCGGGCGGCTGGTCGAGCGGCTGATCGCGGCGGGGGTTGCGGTGACCTGCCTCGTGCGGGGCGAACCGGGTGCTGCCCTGCGCGCCTCCGGTGCGCGCTTCTGCCGGGTCGACCTGGCGGACGAGGAAGCGGTGCTGGCGGCGGTCGGCGAGGTGACCTGGGCGTTCCACTGCGCCTACGATTGGAGCGATACCGAGTGGAACATCCGCGCGTTGCGGTCGCTCATCCGCGCGGCGCGCGAGAAGCACTGGCGGCGGCTGGTGCATGTCAGCAGCTTCGTGGTGTACGATGTCCCCCCGGCGGGCGAACTGACCGAGGAGACCGTCGCCACGCCTGCGACCTCCGGCTATGCGCACACCAAGAAGGAGCTTGAGCGGATAGTGCTGAAGGCGGCGCGCGAGGAGCACGTCCCCGCGACGATCGTCCAGCCGACCATCGTCTATGGCCCGCATTGCAAGCCATGGACGATCACCCCCGCCGACATGCTGGTCAACGGCACCGTGGTCCTGCCCGATGCGGGTGAAGGCGCATGCAATGCGGTGTTCGTCGACGATGTGGTGGACGCGATGATCCTCGCCGCCCGCGCACCAGGCGCGGTGGGGCAGCGCTTCCTCATCTCGGGCGAGCCGGTGACCTGGTCCGAATTCTATGAGGGCATCGCGCGCGAGGTCGGCGCGAAGGGGCCGCGCTATCTGCCGACCGCTGAGATCGAGCACGCCAACGATCGGGTCCGCCTGATCGTGCAGAAGCTGACCACGCCCCGGCTATTGATGCGGATGCTGGCCGGGCGCGGGCCGGTCAAGCGCGGGCTGGAACGCGCGCTGAAGCTGCTGCCCCGCCCCCTCAAGACACGCGCGCACCGCGAGCTGTTCGGCCCGCTGGTGCAGCTGCGCCGCTATGTTCACATGCCGGACCTGGAGCGTCTGGGCCTGTTCAGCGGCTTGGCCACGATCCGGTCGGGCAAGGCGCGGGCGGTGATCGGCTATCAACCGCGCGTCGATCTCGCGGCGGGGATGGCGGCGACCGGGCGGTATCTGCGGGATGTCAACCGGCGCGGGTGAGCTCTGCAGGTGAGGCATCCGCTGCCGAGCGATCCCGTCCCGCCTTGGCAACCGGCCCGAGCGGGCACACATGATGCGGCATGAAGATCGGCTTTCTCTCCTTTGGTCATTGGTCCGACACGCTCGGTTCGGCGACGCGCTCGGCATCGGACGTGCTGCTCCAGTCGATCGATCTCGCGGTCGCGGCGGAGGAGCTCGGGGCGGACGGGGCGTATTTCCGCGTCCACCATTTCGCGCGCCAGCTTGCCTCGCCCTTCCCGTTGCTGGCGGCGGTCGGCGCGCGCACCCGGCGCATCGAGATCGGCACCGGCGTGATCGACATGCGCTATGAGAACCCGTTCTACATGGCGGAAGATGCAGGGTCCGCGGACCTGATCAGCGGCGGCCGGCTCCAGTTAGGCATCAGCCGCGGCTCACCCGAGCAGGTGACGGAGGGGTGGCGTCACTTCGGCTATGCGCCTGCCGAGGGGGAGAGCGACGCCGACATGGGACGGCGTCATGCCGAGGTCCTGCTCGAGCTGTTGAAGGGCGAAGGCTTTGCCCGGCCCAATCCGCATCCGATGTTCCCCAACCCGCCCGGCCTGCTGCGCCTGGAGCCGCACTCGCCGGGCCTGCGTGAGCGGATCTGGTGGGGATCGGCGTCCGACGCGACCGCGGTCTGGGCGGCGCGGATGGGCATGAACCTGCAAAGCTCGACGCTCAAGGCGGACGAGAGCGGCGAGCCGTTCCACGTCCAGCAGGCGCGCCAGATCCGCGCCTATCGCGCGGCGTGGGCGCAGGCCGGGCACCGGCGGCAGCCGCGCGTGTCGGTGTCGCGGTCGGTCTTCGCGCTGACCAACGACACCGACCGCGCCTATTTCGGTCGCGGCGAGAGCAGCGACCAGATCGGCATCCTCGACGACATGCGCGCGGTGTTCGGTCGCTCCTACGCCGCCGAGCCCGACCGGCTGGTCGAGCAGCTTCGCGCTGACGAGGGCATCGCCGAAGCCGACACGTTGCTCCTCACCGTCCCCAACCAGCTCGGGGTCGATTACAACGCGCATGTGATCGAGAGCATCCTGACCCATGTCGCCCCGGCGCTTGGCTGGCGAGCGGGGGCGGCGAGCGGTGACGCGAGCAGGCCGCTGGCTGCGGTCCTTTCCTGATGACCAGACCCTTCCGCCTCGTTGACGTGTTCGGCACCGACGCGTTTTCGGGCAATCCGCTGGCGGTGATCGCCGATGCCGAGGGGCTCGACACCGACGAGATGCAGCGGATCGCGCGCTGGCTCAATCTGTCGGAGACCGCGTTCCTGCTCGCGCCGACCACGCCGGAGGCCGATTACCGCGTCCGCATCTTCACGCTCGCGCACGAGCTGCCGTTCGCGGGCCACCCGACGCTGGGGAGCTGTCACGCCTGGCTGGAGGCGGGCGGGCGACCGCGTGGCGCGCGGGTGGTGCAGGAGTGCGGGGCCGGTCTCGTCCCGATCCGCCGCGACGGCGACACGCTGGCGTTCGCCGCGCCGCCGCTGCTCCGCTCGGGCCCGGTCGACGAGGCGGAGCTGGCGGAGGTCGCGGCGGTGCTGCGCGTCGCGCGCGCGGACATCGTCGATGCCGCCTGGGCGGACAATGGGCCGGGCTGGATCGCGGTGCTTCTGGCCTCCGCGGAGGCGGTGCTAGCGGTCGAGCCCGCCCGCCATCACCCGCGCCGGATCGACATCGGCCTGGTCGGCGCGCACCCCGCAGGGAGCTCCGCCGCGTGGGAGGTTCGCGCGCTGTTCAGCGACGCGCACGGTGCGCTGATCGAGGACCCGGTGACCGGCAGCCTCAACGCCGCAATCGCGCAATGGCTGTTTTCGAGCGGGCGCGTTCGGGACGGCTACATCGCCGCGCAGGGGACCCGGCTCGGTCGCACCGGTCGCGTTCGGGTCGAGCGCGACGGCGACGGGCAGGTCTGGATCGGCGGGCGGACCGCGACGCTGTTCGCGGGTGTCGCGGGCGGGGGCGGCGCACACTCCCCCTGAAGGCCGCCGGGCACATCCGGAACGTGTGGACAGCCGACGCGACCGTGCTAGACGGGCGGCGGGGTATTGTTCGCGTTCAGGGGGATAACATGATCTACGTCGATGGCGGTGCGCGTGCGCGCCGGGTCAGCCGTGCGCTCGGCGCAAGCGCGCTGGCGATCGGTGCCGTGCTGGCGACCTCGGCCGCCGCGCAATGCACCCCCGACCCCACCCAGGCGAACGGAACGACGACCTGCACCGGCACGGACCCGGATGGGATCAGGGTGACCACCCCAAGCACCACGGTGAACGTGCTCGCGGGCGCCGCCGTCAACGCGAGCACGCGCGCCGCGATCGGGGTCGACGTGCCCGCGGCCAATGGCAATTTCACCGTCGACACGGTTAACGTGTCGGGCAAGGTGACCGGCACGGGCCAGGCCGGCGTATCGCTCAACACCAATGGCGGGTCGGCGACGCTGACGCTCAACGTCGCGGCCGGGGGGAGCATCACGGGCAGCAATGCTGTGCTGCTCACCCAGTCGGCGAACACGTACGGCTCGGGGCTGATCAATCTCGACAATAGCGGCATGCTGACGGGCAGCGGCGGCGTCGCCCTGCTCGCCAATGGCAGCACGCTCGGCTTCGGGACGATCACCAATCGCGCGAGCGGCACCATCGGCGCCATCTCGGGCGCGATCGGCACCCTCAACAATGCCGGGTCGATCAACGGCGGATCAAACAGCGCGATCAGCTCGTCGCCGGGCTATGCCGTATATGGCAACATCTGGACGAATACGGGCATGATCCGTTCGGCGTCGAACGCCGCCACCGTCCAGATCGCGGCGAGTACGTCCGCCATCACGCTGAACAATAGCGGCACGATCCTGAACGGCGGATCGGGCGCGGCCATCGCCGGCGGCCTGCTCACGGTGTCGAACCAGGCAAGCGGCCGAATCGGCACCGCCGGCACGACCGCAATCAACGCAACGGTCGGGCTCAACCTCGTCAATCTCGGCACGATCACCGGCGACGTGGTGGCGACCGCGCAACCGGGGTACACCACCAAGACGGTGATCGATTCCAGCGCGGGCACGGTCACCGGCTCGCTACGGCTCGGCGCGGGCGACGACACGCTGGTCGCCCGCTATACGGGCGGCCGGACGCTGGCGACGGGGTTCAGCGGAACGGTCGACGGCGGTGGCGGGACCAACACCGAGCAGGTCCTGTTCACCGCCAACACCAGCGTGACGACGCCGATCGACCTCGCGACCAACTTCCAGCTGTTGGGATTGAAGCCCGCCACGGGCGTCACCGCGACGCTGACGAGCGGGTTCACGACGAGCGCGACGGTTGTTCTCGCGGGGAACGGGTCCGTGATCAACCGCGGCACCATCGCCACCAACGCACAGGCCGTGCTCGGACCCATCGACGTGGTCAACGGATCGCTCGCGAGCTTCAGCAACGAAGGGTCGATCAGCGGCAGCAACGACGGCAGGTACAGCCCCAATGGTTTGACCTATCCGGGGCAGTTCGCCGTGGAGCTCAACAATGTGAGCAACTTCAGCAACAGCGGCACGATCACCGTTCGCGGCAACGCCGTGCTCCAATCGGTCGGGACCAGGTTCACCAACAGCGGCACGATCACCGCTTCCGGGATCGCCGCTGCCGTCCAGAATAGTGCGTTCGCCAACACCGGTACGATCACGTCCACCGGGTCGACCGGCGCGCAGCTTTTCGCTGGTACGAATTACCAGATGGCCAACAGCGGCCTGATCCGTGGCGCGTCCATCGGCGTCGATCTGAGCGCCAGTCTGACCAACACCGGCACGATCAGCTCGGCCGGAACTGGTGTGCTGCTCGAAGGCTATGGCACGCTTATCAACGCGGCGGGTGGCGTGGTCACGGGGAGCACCCGAGCGGTAACCGCGTCGTCCTTTTCTTCGACACTGGTCAACGCCGGCACGATCAACGGTGACGTCGTATTCAACGGCCCCTCCAACGGCACTTACAACGCCAACCGCTACATCGCCCAGACCGGCGGCGTGCTCAATGGCAATCTGACCCTCGGCTCGAGCGACCTGCTCGTCACCGATCTCGTCAACACCGGCCGGGGGCAGTTCGCGGGCATCAACGGCAGCGTCACCGCCGCCAGCGGCGCTCAGCTTCGCTATCGGGTGGCGAGCGACGCGACGGCGACGCTGGGGCCGGTCGGCCCGTTCGCGATTGCGGGCTACGAGCTGAGCAACAACGCCAGGCTCACCCTTACCGCGCCGTCGACGGTCGCCCAGCAGCTGCTGGTCGCGGGCGTCGGCACGGTGGACGTGAACGCCAATCTCTCCGCGACGACCGCGCCCGCGATCCTGTCGACCTCCGTGATCGCGGTGCCCGGCGTGACCACGCCCGCGACGGCGCTTTCGATCATCAGTCGCGGCACGATCACCATCACCCGCGCGAACGGCGCGTCGCCCGCCACCGGCGGCGCGGTGTCGCTGGGCGCGAACGACAGTTTCACCAACGCGGGCACGATCAACGTCGTCGACCGCAACAGCTTTCCCTATACCTATGCGATCACCGGCGGCACGAGCGTCACCAACAGCGGCGCGATCCGGCTGGACGGCGGCTATGGGGTGAGCGGGGCGACGACGCTGACCAACACGGGCACGATCACGCAGGTGACGGGCGGCGCGCTCGCGCAGGGCGTCGTCAATGTGACAACGGTGAACAACAGCGGCACGATCAGCGTCGGCGGCGCGGCGGTTCAGCTGAGCAGCTATGGCGGTCAGTCGGTGTTGACCAATTCGGGGCTGATAGCGAGCACTGGCGGCGTGGCGGTGACGGGGCCCTATGGGTATAACGCCGCGGTCAACAATCTGGCGGGCGGCACCATCCGCGGCGGCGCGGGCACGGCCGTGCAGATGAACGGCGGCAGCTTCGCTAATGCGGGCACCGTTACCGGGACGGTGGACCTCGGCTATGCGAGCTCTGGCCGGTACTACAACAACGCCACCTATGTCGCGGCGGGCGGCACGGTCGCGGGCAACCTGTTGTTCGGCAATGGCGACGACCTGTTCCTGCAGACGGGCGCGATCACCGGCGTGTCGGGCGTGGTCGACGGCGGCGGTGGACGCAACACCTATGGCCGCGTGTTCACGGCCAGCGGGTCGTTCGCGCTCGACGCGGTGCCCGTGCGCAACTTCGCGGACCGACTGATCGAGGCGCTGGGCGCGGACACCGTCGCCACCGCCACCTCGGGGAGCGCGTTCACGGGCAACCTCTACGCGACCGGCACGGGCAGCGTCGTCAACGCGGCGACGATCAACGGCCAGCTGTTGCTGTCGGTGCCGTACTCGGCGCAGGCCGTCATCCCGGCGGCACAGAATGCGCTGCTGTCGCTGACCAACACGGGGTCGATCGCGGGGGGCGTGTTCGGCTCGGTGGCCAGCTTCACCAATAGTGGCACGATCGGCGCGGCGCGGCTGCTCGCGCCCGCGGTGTCGATCAGCAATGCGGGCGCGCTTTCCTTTGCCAATAGCGGCCAGATCACCGCCAACGTGACCACCCCCGGCGCGATCGACAGCGCGGTCGAGCTGGGCGGGGTAGACAGCGTGTCCGTCACCAACAGCGGCTCGATCCTAGGCGTCGGAGGTGTCGCGGTGTCCGCCACCTTCGCAGGGGCCGGGGCCGGAAGCGCAACGGTCCTGAACAGCGGGTCGGTGACCGGCACCGCCGGACTGCCCGCGCTATACGCCAGCGCCGTCGCGAACGCAGGCGGCGGGGGCGGCACGGTGACGATCACCAACAGCGGTACCGTGTCCGGCGTCGGTGGCGCGAGCGCGTTCGGCACGGTGGTGCAGCTGGACGGCACCGCGCAGCCGATCGGCTTTTTGGTCAACAACACCGGAACGCTGTCCGCGCGTGGCGGCACTGGCAGGGGTGCGAATGTCATCGCGCTTCAGGTCGGCGGCACCGGCGGCGTGACCGGGCAGTTGGTCAACGCGAGCGGCGCTACGGTGAGCGCCACGGGCGGCTACGCGCGTGCGGTGCTCGCGAGCGGCGTGGCGCTCGACCTCACCAACGCCGGCGCGATCACCGCCACGGGGAACGCGGCCGCGATCGCGGTGCAGACGCTCGGCAATTTCAACAACACCGTCCGCAACTTGGGGACGATCACGGGCGACATCCTCCTCGCCGGCGGCGCGGACCGGGTCGAGAACGCGGGCTCCATCACCGGCAACGTTTCGCTCGGCGCCGGGGACGACGTGTTCGTCCAGCGCGGGGGGACGGTTAGCGGCGTGGTCGACGGCGGCGACGGCGCGGACCTGCTCCAGGTGGACGCGAGCGGCGGCGGCGCGGTGGCGGGGTCTCAGTTCACCAACTTCGAGCGTGTGCAGCAGGTCGGCACCGGCACCGTGACCTATTCGGGCGCGTTTGGGGTCGGCACGATCGAGCTTGCGAGCGGCGGCCTCACCGTCGCGGCGGGCACGCAGCTGACCACGACGGGCGCGACCACGATCACCGGCACCGGCGGGGGCGTGTCGATTACCAACGCAGGGACAATCGCGGGCGGGATCACGCTCGGCGACGGCGGCAACAGCGTGACCAACAGCGGCGCGATTCTCGGGCCGGTGTTGCTGGGCGCGGGCAATGACAGCTTCCGCACCACCTCGGGCGCGATGCTGGGCGGTATCGTCGATGGCGGCGCGGGTTATGACACGTTGACCCTCGCCCTCTCGTCCGACACGATGCTGAGGCCGGGGGTGTTCCAGAACTTCGAGGCGCTCGCCACCGAGGGCGCGTCGACGCTGGTCCTCGCGGGCGGGGCCTTCAGCTATGACCGGGTGACCGCGCAGGGCAATCTCGCAATCGCAAGCGATGCCAGCCTTGCATCCAACGTGACGTTCGGCGCGGGCGACAACCGCTTTTCCATCGCGGGCGGGTTCACCGGATCGGTCGATGGCGGCGCGGGCAACGACACGGTCGAAGTGTCGGGCGGGACGCAAGCCGCGCCCGTCGCGTTCGGCGCGATCGGCAATGTCGAGGCGTATCGCCAGACGGCGGGCTTCGCGACGCTGTCGGGCGCGGCCAGCGTGGGCACGATGTATCTGGGCGGCGGACGGTTTGTGGGGCTCGCCGGATCGGTGCTCACCGCGTCGCAGATCGGCGTCGACACGGGCGCGACCTTCGGGTCGGCGGGGGTCGTCAACGGCAACATCACCGTCGCGGGCATTTTGAGCCCCGGCGCGTCGCCGGGGACGATGACGGTGAACGGCAACGTCGCGCTGCTCGGCGGTTCGGTGAGCCTGTTCGAGCTGACCCCGGCGGTGTCGGACAAGCTGGTCGTCAACGGCAGCGTCGGGATCGCGCCGGGCGCGACCTTGCAGCTCGCGCCGACGGGCGCGGTCGGCGGCGCGCTCGACCTCGTCACCGCGACCGGCGGGGTGTCGGGCGCGTTCACCTCGCTCGTGAAGCCGGCCTCGCTCAACGGCTTCCTATCGTACCAGCCGACGCGGATCCAGTTCGTGACCGCGTTCACCGGCGACGCGACGTTCACCCCGCAGGCGGCGCGCGCGCTCGCCTATACCAATAATGTGCTGGCGTCGGGGCAGGCGAGCGCGGCGCTGCTCGCGGGGTTGCCGCGGCTGCTGACCGCATCCGGCGCGTCAAGCGCGGCGGGGTTCAACCGCATCACCCCCGAGGCTTATGCCACCGCACAGCAGATCGGCGTGGAGAGCGGGCTTGCGCTGGCTGATAGTGCGCGCGGGGCCGGGTTCGCCGCGCCGACCGAGCGCACGGGGCTGTTCACCTTCGGCGAGCTCCAAGGCGACTGGACACGGTTGCCGGGCAATGGCGCGACAGGCGCATCGCGCGCGGAGGCGAGCGCGCAAGGGCTGCTCGGCGGGGTCGGCGTCGGCACGGGAGCGTTCTCGTTCGGCGCGTTCGCGGGCTATCGCTGGACCAACCAGCGCGTCGCCGCGCTGGGCGCGCGCACCCGGCACGACGGCACGGTGGCGGGCGTCCAGGCGCGGGTCGCGGCGGGCGCGTTCGCGCTGGTTGCGACGGGGGCGTATTACGGCGGCGATGCGGTGACGACGCGCATGGTCCCCGACGGCGTCGCAAGGGCGCGCTACGGGCTGCATGGTTGGACCGGCGACGTGTCGGCGAGCTACGCAGTAGCCATGGGCGCGAACTGGCGCGTGGTGCCGCATGTCGGCGGCACGGTGATCCACGACGTCCGTGACCGCGCCGCGGAGACGGGCGGCAGCGGCTTTGCGCTCGGCGTGGCGCGCGGGCGCGAGCGCGCGTCGTTCGTCGATGGCGGTGTGGGTCTGGAAGGCGGCACCGCGCCGGGCGCGCGCTTCCACCCGTTCGTGTCGCTGGGCGCGCGCTGGCAGCTGGAGGGGCGCGAGCCGTCCGCGCTGGCCGGGTTCGGCGGCGGCGCGACGACGTTGCTTGCCTATGGCGCGCGGCGGGCTGAAGTAGTCGGCACGGGCACGCTCGGCTTCGGCGCAGACATAGCGCGCGGGCTGACGCTGTTCGCGTCGGGAACGGGCGAGGCGGCGGCGGGCGAGCACCGGGTCGCCGCGCGGGCGGGGCTGCGCGCGCGTTTCTGACGGGCGTTCACTTGGTGGGGAGCAGGATGATGCGGCGAGGTGGCGGGATCATTCTGGCGGGGCTGCTCCCGGCAACCGCGCTTTGCGCGCAGCCAACGGGCCCCGCACCGCTCAACCCGGCGCTTCGGGCGTCGGTGAACGGGGTGCGCGACGCGGTTCATGCGCGCGACCTCCGCCTCCGCCGGTTCGATGTGTCGGTGGAGGTGCGCGGCGCGGTTGCGGAGATGGTGGTCGATGCCGCGTTTGCCAACCCGACCGCCGAGACATTGGAAGGCGAGTTCCGCCTGACGCTGCCCGCGGGTGCGGTGGTCACCGGCTATGCGCTCGACATCCGTGGGACGATGGTCGACGGTGTGCTGGTCGATCGGCCGCGCGCGAAGGCAGGGTATGACGCGCGCGTGCGCCGCGGCGTGGACCCGGGGCTGGCCGAGGTCACGCCCGACAATGTGTTCACGACCAGCGTTCACCCGATCCCGCCGGGCGCGGGCCGGCGCATCCGCGTGCGCTTCGTGGCGCCGCTCGGCACGGACGGCCTGCGCCTGCCGCTCGCGGTCGCCGCGCCGGTCGAGGGCTGGTCGCTCGCCGTCCGGCAGACGGCACCGACACCGCCCCGACCCTGACCGCGCCGGGCGGCAGGCGCGTCGCGTTCCAGCGGACGGCGCAGGGCTATGCCGCCACGCTCTCGGGCAAGGCGACCGATCTTTCCGGCGAGCTCCGGCTCGCGCCCGCCGCGATGCCCGACACCCTGGTCAGCGAGCACGCGACGGGCGAGCGCGACCTGCAGCTCGGCGGCGCGCTCGCCGCGCCGGGTCGGGTCGAGGGCGGGCGTCTTCGCATCTATTGGGACCGCTCGCGCGCGCGGCTGGCGAGCGACCGGGCCGCGGATACGACCCTCGTCCGCCGCCTGGTCGAGCGGATGCACCCCGCCTCGGTCGAACTCGTCGCGTTCAACAGCAGCGGCGTCGAACGCACGACGGTCACCACGGCGGACGCGGCGGTCGCGTGGCTGGAGCGGCTGCGCTACCGGGGCGCGAGCAGCTACGCGGCACTGACGAGCGACGCGCCCGCGGAGCATTGCCTCCTGTTCGCGAATGGTGGCCCCACCATCGACCGGAGCGCCGCCTTCTCGCCGCCATGCGCGCTCGACGCGGTGAGTTCGGCACCGACCGCGGACCGCGCGTGGTTGCGCCACATCGCCTCGTCGCATGGCGGTGCGGCCTACCTGCTCCGCGCGGGCGAGGCGGACCGGCTCGCGGAGGTGCTGGCCCGCCCGCGCGCAGGCGTGGTCGCGGTGCTCGACCAGGACGGGCGGCCGCTCCCCTTTACCCCGCTCGACGCCTCCGCCGGGCGCTGGCTCGTGCTTGCCCGCGCGCCCGCGGGTGGCCCGGTGACCGTCCGCGTCGCCGATGCGGGAGGCACGCACGACGTGGTCCGCCCGGTGGACGCGCCCGCGCTGCGGTTCGACGGGGCGGGCGCGCTGATCGCCGCCGATACTCTCGCGACGCTGGGCGGCACCGATCAGCGCGAGGCCTTCGTCGCGCTGAGCCGCCGTTATGGCGTGGCGAACCCCAGCCTGTCCTATCTCGTGCTCGAAACCCCCGGCGATTACCTCGCCGCCAAGGTCGAGCTGCCCGCGAGCTTCCCCACCGAGGCGCGCGACAGCTATCTGCGCGCGCGCAAGGCGGCGCTTGCGGATCAGGCGCTCGCCGACCGCGCCCGGCTTGACCGGGTGGCGGCGGACTGGGCCGGGCTGGTGGCGTGGTGGCGACGACGCTTCGATCCGAACGCCCGGCCCGATCAGGTGGCGACCTCGACCCACTTCAACCGGACAGCCCCTCCACCGCCGATCGTCTCGGCAC
>CAXTTU010000038.1:0-2984 GCA_964247225.1 uncultured Sphingomonas sp.
GGCGAGAAATAGCCGACCCCGCCCGCATAGGCGCCGCGCTTCTCCGCCTCCAGCTCCGCGATGATCTGGCACGCGCGGACCTTGGGCGCGCCGCTGACCGTGCCCGCCGGGAAGCCCGCGAATAGCGCGCCGAGCGCGTCCTTGCCGGGCGCGAGGCGGCCGATGACGTTCGAGACGATGTGCATGACGTGGCTGTAGAGCTCGACGCCATAGCTCGACGTCACCGCAACGCTGCCCGCCGCCGACGAACGCCCGACATCGTTGCGACCGAGGTCGAGCAGCATCAGATGCTCGGCGCGCTCCTTGGGGTCGCCGAGCAGCGCCGTCCGGTTCGCCTCATCCTCCGCCGCCGTGCGCCCGCGCGGGCGCGTGCCGGCGATGGGGCGGATGGTCACCTCGCCATCGCGGACCCGGACGAGGATCTCGGGGCTGGAGCCAATCAGCGCGAAGCCGGGCAGGTCGAGATGGTAGAGGAAGGGCGACGGGTTGATGCGCCGGAGCGAGCGGTAGAGCTCGAACGGCGGCAGCGCGAACGGCGCGGTGAAGCGCTGCGCCAGCACGACCTGAAAGATGTCACCCGCCGCGATGTAGTCCTTCGCGCGGGCGACCATGTCGCCGTAGCGGCCGGGCGGCAGCACGGGAGTGAGCGCCACCTCCGCCGCCTCGCCCCGCACGGGCGGGGGCAGCGCGGCGGCGGCGAGGCGGGCGGCGACGGCGTCGATCCGCTCCTCCGCCTCCGCGACGATCGCGTCCGAATCGCGGTTCGCGTCGGGCCAGGCGGGCGCGACGAGGAACAGCGCGTCCGCCAGTCGGTCGAACACCAGCACCACCGTCGGGCGCACGAACATCATGTCGGGTAGCGCGAGCGGGTCCGCCGCAGGGGTCGGTAGCGCCTCGACCAGCCCGATCGTCTCGTAGCCGAAATAGCCGACCAGACAGGCGAGCGCGCGCGGCAGTTCGGCGGGCACCTCCGCGCGGCACTCCTCGACAAGCGAGCGGAGCGCGGTCAGCGTCGGCTCGGAGCAGGGCGCGAACGCCTCGCGGTCGGTCAGCCAGGTGCGGTTGATCTCCGCTTCAGACTCTCGCGCGCGGAACAGCAGGTCGGGGGCGAGCCCGATCAGGCTGTGCCGCCCGCGGGTCGCGCCGCCCTCGACCGATTCGAGCAGGAAGTCGCCGCGCCCGGGCTCGATCAGCTTCATCGCCGCGCCGACCGCGGTCTCGGTGTCGGCGACCTGCCGCCGCCAGATCAGGGCGGCGCGCCCGGCCGCCAGCGCCGCACGCGCGTCCACGTTACTGGCCGGACTGGTCGGTGCCGCCGCCCGCCAGATCGCGCTTCAACGCCGCGAGCGCGGTCGGGTCGCGCTTCACGCCCGCGTCCGCCTGCACCGCGCGCGCAAACTGCTCGGCATATTCGCGGCCGAGCAGGCGGCGGAAGTCGTTGCGCGCGCCTGTCAGCGCGGCGGGCACGGTACGCGCGTCGCCGGGGGTGATCGTGTCGAGCCGGATCAGGTAGTAACCAGCCCCGCCCGGCGCTTCGAGCAGCTTGGTCGTGCGCGGAGCCATCGAGAAGAACAGCACGAGCGGCGGCGGCGCGGCCTGCTGCCCGTTGAGCTGCGCGCGCACCATCTCGATCGGCTTGGGCGGCTGGATCGCGTGGCCGGTGTTCGCCAGCGCCTGCGCGAGCGGCACCCCGCCATTCGCCTTGGCGAGCACCTGACCCGCGAGCGCGCGCGCGGCGTGTTGGGCGCGGTCGGCGGTGACGTCGGCGACCACGGCGGCGCGGACGTCGGCAAGCGGGCGCGGCGCGGCGGGAACGACGCGGTCGAGCGCGACCAGCGCGAAGCTGCCGTCCGGCGCAGTCGGCACCATCTGCGGGTCGTCGCCCGGCTGCGCCTGGAACGCGGCGGCTAGCATCTGCGCGAACTTCGGGTCGGGCTTGGCGGCGGCGATGGTCGGGTCGACGCCCGACGCGGTCAGCGCGGGGGTGGTCTGCACGGCGAGCCTTTGCGACGCCGCCAGCTCGGAGAAGTTGCGGTGATTGTTGAGCGCGTCGTCCAGCGCCGCGCGGGTCTGCGCCAGCGCGGCACCCGTCTTGGCGGCGGTCACCGCCCTGATCAGCTCGGGCCGCGCCTGCTCCAGCGTCTTGCCCGCCACCTTCTCGATCGCGCCCACCTTGGCGATCACGAAGCCGAGCGAGCCGGGGATCGGCCCCACCACCGCGCCCGCGTTCGCCGCGAACACCGCGTCCGCTGCGGCAGCGGAGGCCTGCGCGGCGTAGGCGGACTTGGTGACGCCAGTCAGCGTGCGCGGCTCCAGCCCGGCGGCGCGCGCGGCAGCGTCGAGCGAAGTGCCCGCCTTGACCTTGGCGGCGAGTTGCGCGGCGGCGGCCTGGTCGAGCACCGACACCTGTGTCACCGTCCGCTTCTCGGTCGGTTGGTATTGCGCGCGCGTCGCCGCGTACGCCTTGGTAAGGTCGGCGTCGGTCGGCGTCGCCTGCGCGGCGACCGTCGCGGGCGTGACCAGCGCGTAGCGGATCACGCGCCGCTCGGGCAGCATGTAGCGGGTGCGGTGGCGGGTGTAGAAGGCCTGCAGCTCCGCATCGGTCGGCGCGGGGCCGCCTTCCAGTGCCTTGGCGGGGATGAAACCGATCGAACCGCTGCGCTTTTCGAGCAGCAGCGAGGCATAAGGGAGCGCGAACTGATCCGCGACCTGCGACGCCCCGATCGTGGGCGCGAGCAGCTGTTGCGCAATCGTCTCGCGCGCAAGGTCGGTGCGGACCTGCTCGTCGGTCAGGTGGCGCGCGGCCAGCAGCTGCGCGTAGATCTTCGGGTCGAACTGGCCGGTCGGGCCCTGCAGCGACGGGATGCTCGCGATCTGGCCATCGACGGTGCGCTTGCTCACCACCATGCCCTGCGCGTGGCCGAACACGTCGAACGCCAAGCCGCTGATCGAGCGTTCCAGGGACGCTTCTACCCCGCCTGTGC